>CAUJKL010000265.1 GCA_963204995.1 Planctomycetota bacterium
TCGAGGATGGTGGGCATGCGGCGGTTTCCGGCTGAAGCCGGGACTACGAACACTAGTGCTTAAAATGCCGACGGCCTGTGAAGATCATGGGGATGCCGACTTCGTTACAGGCGGCGATGACCTCGTCGTCGTTCTTGGAACCGCCCGGCTGAATGATCGCCGCGATGCCAGCTTCTGCGGCTCGATGGATCGAATCCGGAAACGGAAAGAACGCGTCGGAGGACAGTATCGATCCGGCGGCTCGATCTCCGGCTTTGTGAATCGCGATCTCGACCGAATCAACGCGGCTCATCTGTCCGGCTCCGACACCGCATAGCGCCAGGTTCTTCGACACGGTGATCGCGTTCGATTTTACATGTCGCACGACTGCCCAGCCGAATCGCAGTTCAGTCAGCTGTTCGTCGGTTGGCTTCTTCTCCGTGACGACTTTCCATTCCAATTCCGGATCGGGCAGGGAGTCCGCATCCTGGACCAACATGCCGCCGTCGATATGGCGGAATTGTCGCTGAGACTTAGTATCTTCCAGACGTCCGACTTGCATCAGCCGTACAGTATTTCGCCATTTCGGCTTGCTGGTTAGCACGCCAACCGCTGCGGCTTCGAAGCCCGGTGCAACGATGGCTTCGATAAACAAACCGGGAGTGGCCAGGAATTCGGCAGTGGCGACATCGACGACGCGGTTGAAGCCGATGACCGACCCGAATGCACTCACCGGATCGCCAGCCAGCGCCTTCTGAGTCGCTTCGCACAATGTCTCTGCGGAAGCGGCACCGCAAGGATTGTTGTGTTTGACTACGGAGCAAGCGGCCGCTGGCAGCGACCGAGCGATCGAGAGAGCGCTGTCGAGATCGAGCAGGTTATTGTAAGACAACTCCTTGCCATTCAACTGGCGAGCGGTCACCAAGCTGGCGTGCCGCCAGCCGACTTCGCTGTACAGGGCTGCTTGTTGATGAGGATTCTCGCCATATCGCAGGACGGCTTTGCGATGCAGAGTGATATTCGTCGTGGGGGCAAACGGACCTTCGCTGGTCTCGCCACAGAAGTAATCGGCAATCGCTCGATCGTAAGCGGCCGTTCGGGCAAACGCCTCGGCGGCCAATCGCTTGCGAAGCTTTAACGTGGTGCAACCGTCCTGCTCGATTTCTTCGAGGATCAAACAGTATTGTTCGGGGTGCGTTGCGATACTGACGAACTTGTGGTTCTTGGCAGCCGCTCGGACGAGACTAGGGCCACCGATATCGATCTGCTCAATCGCTTCGTCCCGCGTCACGCCGGTGCGGGCAATCGTGGCCTCGAACGGGTATAGATTGACGACAATCAACTCGAAGGGCACGATGTCGTGCTCGTCGATCGCTTCCATGTCGTCCGGCCGATCATGTCGACAAAGGATGCCGCCAAAGACTTTCGGGTGCAATGTCTTCAGTCGCCCGTCGAGCATCTCGGGAAAGCCGGTGTAGGCGGTGATATCGAAAACTCGAATCCCTTGACTGTCGAGATGTTTACGAGTTCCTCCCGTGCTGTAGATTTCGACACCAGCGCTCGCCAGGCCATGAGCGAACCCGGCCAGGCCAAGTTTGTCGCTCACGCTGATTAGGGCTCGACGGACAGTTGGGCTTTCCATTTCGGAAACTCTCGCAGGCTGAAACCAGTGGGGCCAAGCTCGGCACACGCTTGGTAAGCCCTTGGTTTACGTGCTGTCCAGCGAGCGGTCAAGGTGCTGACCAACTGCTGACGCGGGCCGCAGGGCGGAGTAAGTACATTCGATGCACCGCCGAACAGCGAGTTGTTAAGAGGCGACGCGAAGTTTACTCGTCCTTGGCGATACCAGCCGATGCTTCGGGAGTTTTACTTGCGGCGTCTGCGGGAGCCGCTTCGGGAGTAGGCTCTGCTGGCTTGTTTTCTTTGGCAGCGTCGGTCGATTCGGTCGCGGGGGCTGGTGTCGCGTCGGGCTTCTTGGCCTCGGAATCAGCTGGTTTGTCCGTTGTTTCTTCTTTGTTGGCCGGTGCCGCTGATGTGGCAGGCGCTGCGTCAGGCGAAGCCGCCGCGTCGGGTTTCGAGGCATCGGCTTGTTCTGCTGGAGGCTCCACGGGAGAATCCGCGTACTTGGCCATGACTTCTTGCAACGCAAAGTTCGCCGGCAACTTTTCGTCCAATTGACCTAGCAGTTTGACATACGCTTGGATGTCCTCCACTAAGTCATCTTCCGTCAGCTCATCGACGAGTTCGCGGTGTTCTTTAAGAGTTGCGGCCCAATCCTGCCAGGCCAGTTCGAATTCTTGTTTGGCTTCGTCCAACAGGGCTTCTTCGCGCAGCCGCTTGGCCTCAAAGACGTGACGCCTCGCGTTTACGGTTCTTGGCAGTTGTTCAACCGCGCAGCGCGCCTTCCAGTAGTTGAAGTTTACGTTGTTACGATAGGCAGCAATCCGCGTCGCTTCGGTGTCCTTGTCCCTGGCCAGCTTTGCCAATCGGAAAGCGCGAGCGCGAACGTCGTCGGGAGAGGCTTCAGCAACGTCCATGTAAGAGACTTGCGTTTTGTGCTCGGCCTGAAACTTCCGGCTCATTTCAAGCTGGTCCGTGACCTCGCTCCAATCTTTCGCGAGCGCGACTCGTTCGGGTTCTGGCAAGGCGTCGATCTTCTCTTGCATAACCTTCTCGCGAACTCCAGGAACGAGTTTATCGAGCTCGTCCGAAAGCCGCTGCGATTCGGCTCGTGCAACTTCTTCGTCGTTCAGTCGGATATGTGTACCCCACGACGTCAGCACGACGCGATCACCGTAAGTGTCCCAATTCTCTCCCGCACGCCGCCAAGCGTACTGAGCTTTCTCGTCGAGAACGCCCTCGGTTTCGATCGTACTGGCATAGTTCATTAACGCCTTCGGCCCATCCGAATAAAAAATGTGCGGGGCCTTGCCGCGGATCGGTGCTTGGCGAGTTTCGACAATGTCGTATGCACTTTCATACCACAATCGACTCGTCAGCCAATTATCGGGGCGCTGGTCGGCTCCGCGAGCTTCCGAATCGATGGGCACGAACTGGCTCAGCACGGCGTGGAAGTCCTTGTCGTCACCATACAAACGGCGAAACTGCTTATGTTCATCCGCACGACCGATTTTTTGTCCGATATACCAACCTACGGTCCAGGGCATCTTCGGCTCGTGCCGGTTGTATCGCACTCCTTTGGTCAGGAACTCGATCCCTTTCTTCACCCACGCGTAGCGGAATTTGAAGTCATCGTGCTCGACAGAGACGTTGTACGATAAGTTGTGCGATTGATACTCCCAGACTTTGACGAAATGAGGCTGAAGCTTAACGAGCTGGTTTACCGCACCAATGAGCTTTTCAAATTCTTCGGTTTTCTTGTAATGATTGGCTTTCATCAACAAGACGTTCGCGGCAATCCCCTTCATGCCAAGCGTGGCCAGCTTCATCGACTCGCTGGCGGGATCAATTTCGCCCAGCTCGGTGGGAGCAAGATCGTACTGGGAGCGAAGCTGCGCAAGTTGGCCGCCGGGGCTGGCGTTCAGCTTGGTCGGATCGCCGGTTGCTGGATGACCGATCACATAGAGCGGAATCAACAGCAACGCAATCAAACCGAGATACAAAACCTTGCGTTGGAAGGAGGTGTTCTGAATCATGCTGCAATTTCCCGTGTCTTGAGCAGATAATAGGCAATAAGCGATGCGACGAGGACATAGCTGAATGCTGTCAGGAACTGGATGCTCATCAGGGTTCCATCGATATTGTAACCGTTTGCAACGTATTCGGACGTACCCATGAATTTGGCATAGTCGGGCAGCATACCGGTCATGACTCGCATCCCCATCATGGCGACCGTGTCAACGCCGTGGATAATCGCGGTGGGAGTCTTGCTAATCTCCAGGTCGACTTGAACGTTCTGTTGGGTGACGATCCGATAGAACGATTCGAGCGGGCCGCCACCTTCTTTGGCACCCGTGGCCACTTCGTAGATGAAGTTCGAGAAGTAGCCGATCACGAAACTCGACAACGTCGCCATCATCGCCACCGCTCCGCTGAGGAACGTGCTGAACATTACGCCAAAACTCGTCACCATCACCATCTGAAGCCAGATGCCAGCGTAGCCTTTGGCGAGATTTGCGACAAACGGAGCATCGCGGTCGAGAATGTAGACGTCTCTCTCGGCCATACCGTAGTATTGGGAGCGCTCGCCGCACTGAATCCAAATTTCGAGGCGACCATCTTCGTCGACGAGATCGAACAGGCTTCCATCGCGCACGCTGCCGTCCTCTTTGTCGACGACACGAATGGTGCTGGGAATCGTATGCTTATCCGAAACAAACTCTTTCGCCGCGAAATTGATAGCCTCGCTCCGCAGGACTTTTGCACTCAGATTGGGATTTCGCAAGACGATCGATCCCAGCACACCTTTTTCCATGTCTCCCTTGTAAGTACGGAAGACACGCAGATTCATTTCTAAATCGAATCCGTCTGGGTAACGCTCGGGCGTCACGCCCTCGAACGTCCAGATGGCAGCCGCGAGCGAACCACCCTCGATGTAGGTTCGATACGCCCATTCGTGTCCGACGTTGATACCCTCGCTGGCATCCGCACCGGCGCGGTCTTTGAATCTCAGGCGACCGAACACGGGCACCCGCGCTTGGAGCAAGCCGATGGCGGGGCCAAATTCATAAGTTGCCGCGTCACCCTCACCAACTTTCGTGACGCGATGCCAGTGACTCATCGCGACATCCGTCTCGCCGGTCCCATCGTTATACATCTTAAAAGAATGACGATGATGGCCGTCGTACGACGTCTCGCCCTGGTGAGTGACATCGCCAGCCGCAGCGGCCGCGACCTCTTCCACGGCATGACTGTGGCTCAAACCGCGTTGCACGAAGAAATAGCTGACGATTCCCATCGGAACCAGCAGCATCGTGCCAACCGTCACAAAGCCCAGAATGCGTCCGAGCACGATTTCCCAGGCCCGCACAGGCTTCGTCACCACCGTATAGATGGTTCGATTCTTGATATCCGCAGGCAGGCTGAACGCGCTGAGAAACAGCGCCAACAGCACGACCAAAAAATTCGACGCGGTCAACACGAAGCTCAAATACAGCTTCGACGGATTGTCGCTTTGCGTGTCGAGATACCAACCTGCGAACAACAGGATCACCACGAACACCACAAACACAATTAAGACCAATCGGCGAATCGCTTCTTGCACGGCCAGAGACGCCATGGCTATCGTTCTGGCCAGCGACCAGTTCACGAAATCGTTAACGCTGTTAGCGATGACTTTGGCAACGGAGTAAAATCCCTCGACAGGGCCGCGGCGAGCCGATGCGACGAGAAATCCGATGAGTACACCGCCGGCAATTAATAGCCCAACGCGGATTAACGAGAGGACAAATGCCCCAAACAACCACTCACCGAACTCTGGAATAACTTGATCGAATGTCATGACGTCCTACCGGGAAATAACCGAATCCGAGTGACCAATGTCCCAATCAAGGCCGGTGGTCATAACTCGCTGGTCATTTGGATATGGGGCTTTGCACAGAAAGTGGATGACGACGCTAGGCTACAAAACTAATCTTCCTGTGTTGAACGACGGCCAGGATTGGCATCACTTTCGCGGACGATTTTGAGAAACAACTCTTCCAACGTGGTGGTCGGGTTTTCCATTGCCACGAGCTTGCCGCCATGCTTCGCAATAACGGCACGTATCTCATCTTCCGCTGCTTTCGTGAGGCCTTCCGCTCGCACTTGTGTCATGTCCTTGACCGTGATTAAAGTGTCGACGCGGCCAAGTTCCTTCAATTCGCCTTGATGCAGAATCGCGATGCGGTCACAGACGTCCTGGACGTCCGCCAACAAGTGGCTGCACATCACAACGGTCTTGCCTTCGTCCCGCAACCGCAGGATCAAGTCCTTCATCTCTCGAGTACCAAGCGGGTCGAGGCCGGAAGTGGGCTCGTCCAGCAGCACCAATTCGGGATCGTTGATCAAGGCTTGCGCCAACCCGATACGCCGGGTCATACCTTTCGAGTATTCCTTTAGCTGGCGGCGTTTCGCCCAATCGAGCCCCACCATCGTGATCAGTTCGTTCACGCGATCCTTCCGCACATCGGCGGGCATATCGAACAAGCGACCATAAAAGTCGAGCGTCTCGACGGCGTTCAAGAATTTGTACAAATACGACTCTTCGGGCAAGTAACCGATGCGTTCGTTCTTGCCGACGTCGCTGGCATCTTTGTCAAACACCAACGCCTGGCCGCTGGTCGGGAACAGCAAGCCGAGTAGCAGCTTGATGGTGGTTGACTTACCCGAGCCGTTGGGGCCGAGCAGCCCAAAGATCTCGCCCTTGCGAACTTCCAGGTCCAGGGCTTTCAGAGCCCGCACCTTCTGGCGACCCCAGAAATCGCGATAAACCTTGCTTAGGTTTCGAGTTTCGATGACGACATTCGGGTCGGCGTGCGGCTTGCCGTCCGCCTTAGACGGAGCTGCCTCAGCAACTTGATCTGCCATGAGAATCTACTTTTTAATGGGAGGAACAAGATATTAGAAGAAAGACCGCTGTCTAAGGAGTTTATGTAGGTAGACAGGTTTCCTGTGTACGAATTCGGTTTCCGAAGGGTTCAAAGGTGAAGAAGAAAATCGTCCGGGAGCCGACCGCTTCGGCCAGCTCAAGGCCTTCCAGACAGAGATTTCCCCCGGCTGAACCTGTAAAAGACAGGGCCAATGGTTCCACTATAAATTGCGAGACGCGCGGTCGCAAGGATCAGAATCCGAGCGAGGACGGAAGCCGTTCCATGTGCTTCCCTGACAAGCGGGAAGCTTCCGGATAAACTGCGACTTTACGTTCACTTTAACAGTTCAGGCCGGGCGTATGGATGGATCCGCAGATGTTCGCAACGGAAAGTACCAGTCCGCGCTGGAATTTCTCTATGGACGCATTAACTACGAGCGGGCCGCGCAAGGCGTACCCGGCGGCTCGATGCTGAAACTAGATCGGATGCGGCAGTTGCTTGAATGCTTAGGCAACCCGCAAGAGTCACTGAAAGTCGTCCACATCGCCGGAACCAAGGGCAAGGGCTCGACAGCTGCCATGGTCGCGGCGGCGCTCACTGCGGCTGGGTATCAAACCGGACTGTATACTTCGCCGCATTTGGAGCGATTGGAGGAGCGAATCAGCGTTGATGGCGTCGACTGTTCATCCGTTGAACTCGTCGAATTGGTCGAGGCCGTGCGGCCGGCAGTCGCTCAACTCGATCGCGCAGCGAAGGAGAACGCCGAACTCGGCAATCCAACTTTCTTCGAGATTACGACGGCCATGGCAATGCTCTGGTTCGCATCTCGCAAGGTCGATGCCGCGGTCCTTGAAGTCGGCTTGGGTGGGCGACTTGATTCGACCAACGTCTGCCGGCCCGTCGTGACGGTGATTACGTCGATCAGCTTCGATCACACTCAGCAACTCGGCAACACGCTCGCCGCCATCGCTCGCGAGAAGGCCGGGATCGTCAAGGCCGGCATTCCGCTCATTTGCGGCGTAACTGCGGAAGAACCACTGAGCGTTATCCAGCAGGTCGCTGCCGAGCGCGACGCACCGATCCATCGAGTTGGCGCAGACTTCGCGTTTCAGTACACCGCACCACCGCGAAATTCACTTTCAAGCCGTGGTGGTTCGATCGACTACCGCGACTCACTATCGCAGGCGGGAACGCGGCTGGAGGAAGTTTCTGTCGGAATGCTCGGCTTACATCAAGCCCTGAACGCGGCGATCGCCATCGCGACGCTCTGTCGCTTGCGGGCGGATGGCTGGGAAATCTCGGAAACAGCGATCCGGCAAGGGATCGCAACCGCCCGCTGCCGAGCGCGAATCGAAGTTCTTTCGCGGCAGCCGTTGGTTGTGCTCGATACCGCCCACAACGTCGCGTCGATCGCGGCGCTCATCGCGGCGTTGGATGAATCGTTCAGCCACACACGCCGAATCTTGATTTTTGCCGCGACGCGTGACAAAGATGTATCTGGGATGTTGCGGCTCGTGCTCCCGCGATTTGAATTGGTGATCCTGACACGCTACGTTGATAACCCGCGTGGTGTTGCGCCGGAAAGGCTTTTGGAAGTGGTCGACAAACTGCGAAGTGATATCAGCCACGTGCCAGAAGTGTTCGCCTGTGATTCACCGGTTACTGCTTGGAGCAAATACCAGGCGATTGCTGCACCTGACGATCTCGTGTGTGTGGCCGGGTCTTTCTTCCTGGCTGCCGAGATTCGACCTATCATTGCCGCGAAAAATTCGGTTCGAATCGACTAGCATCCGCCGTTGCCTCGCCATTCCACTGTTTTCGTTGACTTAATTTCAAGGTTGTTACGATGTCACCGCCGAAAATCGTCTTTGCAATAGTGTTCAGCGTGTTGATCGGGCATGTTGCCATCGGATCGGCACAAACGACGGTCGACAGTGATGCCGTGGTGATAAGCTCGCTCACCAAGCGAGTGGAAGCATTCTTTGGGGAGCTGAAGTTGCCTAGCGCGAACGCCGACAATGTTTTTGCTGACTTCCTCGCTGGCGGTCCGCTCAGTCGGGCGGAGCAACGGACTGCTTTCGTCGACAGCTACAAAAAGCTCGAAACATCGTATGGCCGCTTTCTGGTTGCCAAGCAAGTTCACGCCAAGCGAGTTGGCGAGGATCTCATCTTTCTCACGTTCTTGTATGAGAGCGAGCGATTCCCGCTCGTGTGGCGATTCGCCTTCTATCGCCCGCCGCTCGATACGCTGGAGCGTCCCGATTGGTTTATCGTTCGCTTAGGTTTCGACACCAAGCTGGAACAGCTGACCGGGCAGCAGTGACGCGGTTTGCGACGCGGCATCTTTGTCGCGGAGGCGATCTTTCAGATAGTTGATTGCCCGGCGAAGCTGCGGGTCGTCGGCGGCCTCGACTTCTGCCGTCGTAGGTTCTTCGTTTTCTGCTTTGTTTTCTGCTTCGCCTTCGCCTTCTGCCTCTGTATCTTTAGGTTTCAACTGATAACGGTCGCGGTTACGGCGTTTCAGATAGACACGCTCGATCATGTCTTCGGGAATGGCGACCTCGAAGCCTTTATTCGGTCGTACGCCCCACGCTTCATCCTCGGTTGCATCCTTACGGCGGTGGATGTTCTTGCCGCTGGGACGCCAATAGGTCGCCGTTGTCAGCTTCAACGCGCTGCGACCGCCTTCGAGATCCAGAATGTTCTGAACGGTTCCTTTCCCCCACGTGCGCTCGCCGATGACAATGGCTCGCTTGTGGTCTTGCAGGCACGCCGCCACGATCTCGCTGGCGCTGGCCGAAAAGTTATTGACCAACACGACCATCGGAATGTCTTTGGGAACGCCGAGTTCTGGCGTCGCTTCAAAACTACTGCGGAGTGTGCCGTGACGTCCGTTGGTACTCACGATGCGACCCTCGTCGATAAAGAGGTCGCAGATTCCGACAGCCGCATCCAGCAAACCACCAGCGTTTCCGCGTAGGTCCATGATGATCGCTTCAAAACCATTACGCTCGTCCGTCGATTCCAAGACCTTCGCTACTTCTTCGACGGTATGCTGGCCAAACGTCGTCAGACGCAAGTAAGCGATGCGCGGATTCTCTTCTAAATGGAAATCCCACGAACCGTCCGGTCGCTTCGTGTCGCCCAGCACCGAATCAACGGTAATCACCTCGCGAATGATCTTCACGTCGAAAGGCGCATCCCGTCCGGTGCGTTCGATCGTGAGCACGATCTCCGACCCGGGTTTGCCCCGCATCAGCTTGACCGCGTCGTTCAGGTGCATGCCGATCATGCCTTCGCCATCGACGGCGATGACGCGATCGCCTGCTTGAATGCCGGCTCGATAGGCGGGTGTGCCAACGAGCGGGCTGAGGATGAGCAACGGTTGATCGGTTTCCTTTTTTTCGACTTCGACGCCGACTCCGCCAAACTCTTGATCGAGGCTGGCGTTCATCTGGTTCAGCGAATCTGGGCCGATATAACCCGAATACTGGTCTAGCCCCGACACCATGCCAGACATCGCGTCCTCGAACAGCTTTCGCGTATCGACGTCATCGACGTAATACTCGGACACCAAATCCATCGCATCCGCTATTCCCGAGGCATAGCGATTCCTTTCGGCCTTGCGGTTGCAGATCAGCGACAAGATCGCCACAAAAAAGATCATGGTCAAATTACGTGGAGGCATGGTCGGTTCTGAGCTCGTATTTTTCTGTCGTTTCCGTTAGCGGTACAGACTCGGCTGCGAGGCATTATCCTAGCTTGGTGGCCACACTGGAGTAAACCTGCGCCCGCAAGTGGCTGGGGCTGGTCTGCGAAGCCCCGGCCTTCGTACGTCACGCAAGTACCCGTTTGTTCGCTTCTCCAGGTATCTCTTGTACATAACGCGGAACCGCGTAGCCCGGCAGTTGCGAGCGTACTTGTTCGATCAACTCAAGCCCTCGTGCGACAGGCACCTCGAAATGCTTCGCTCCGGCAACGCGATCGAGCTGGTGCAGATAGTACGGCATGACACGGAGGTTCACCAAGGCACGAGACAATCCGACCAGCGACTCAACATTGTCGTTCACACCCCGAAGCAGGACCGCTTGGTTCAAAACGGGAACCCCGGCTCGGATCAGCTTCGCCAGGGCCACTTCTACCCCCTCTTCCACCTCTCGCGGGTGATTTGCATGGATCACGACAATCGGAATCAGTCGCGATCCCGTGAGCCAACCTAGCAGCTCGTCTGTCACTCGCTCGGGAATGACGACCGGCAGCCGAGTATGAACTCGCAGTCGCCTGAGATGCGGAATCCGTTCTAGCTCGCCAACCAGTTGCTCGAGCAGGCTGTCGACCAACGTCAGCGGATCACCGCCGCTCAAGATCACTTCTTCGACGGAGTCGTCCTCGGCAATCTGCCGAATCGCCGGTCGCCAAGCTTCCAGCGTTCGGGGAGCGGTTTCGTAAGGGAAATGTCGCCGAAAGCAATAGCGACAATGAATGGCACAGGCACCGGTAGTAACCAGTAAGACTCGCCCTTGATACTTGTGGATCATTCCCGCAGCAGGCGAGGCGGCCAAGTCCCCGACGGCGTCCTTCAGGAAGCCCGCCGCGACTTGCGTCTCTTCGGCACGAGATAACACTTGAAGCAGGAGTGGATCGTGCGGATCACCGGATACCATCTTGTTGACATAGCCGCGAGGGGCAAAAACGGGAAAAGAAGCGGCGGCTGAATCGCTGCCTAATTCGGTCGGCAAGTTCAACTCGCGACAAAGCTCGCCGGAGTCCCGAATCGCGGCTTTCATCGCCGCTTGCCAGGAAAAAGGTGGCCTAAGAGTGGCGCGGACAGAACTGCGGTCGGAAGCTACAATTGCCATAACTCGTTTCTTCGGGAGCGGGTTCCCGCGAATGCAAACGTCAGTGCGACTTGCACTTCGGCACTAGAATAACTCTCCAAGCATCCAAAACGAAGTAGGGACAATCGACGTGGCGACATACAAAACAAGCGAGTTCAAGAAGGGTCTCAAAGTTCAAATCGATGGCGAGCCCTATGTCATGATCGAGATGAACTTTCGCAAGCCAGGCAAAGGGGCGGCACTTTATGAGTGCCGGCTCCGAAACCTCATCCGCAATACGATCGCCTCGAAGACTTACCGAGGTGGCGAGACGTTGGAGTCGGCGGACGTCGAAGAAATCGCGGCCCAGTATCTGTACCGACAGGCTGATACGTTCGTCTTCATGGATAACAAGACATTCGAGCAATACGAGTTGTCTGCCGAACAAGTCGACGAGAACTGGAAGTACCTGAAGGAAGGCTTGCCGATTTCGATGGTGTTGTACAACAACAACCCGATTGCCATTTCGCCGCCGAATCACGTCGAGTTGCTGGTCACCGAATGCGAACCAGGAGCAAAGGGCGACACCGCCACGAACGTCACCAAGCCCGCGAAGGTCGAAACGGGCGGCGAATTCGCCGTGCCGATCTTCATCAAGCAAGGCAATGTGATCAGGATCGATACACGCACTGGCGAGTATATCGAACGTGTGAATAGCTGAGCGGTCGCATGGCATAGGCGACGACAATGTCCGATCAAGACTCCGCGATTGATCGCATCAATGAAGCTGCATCACGATTAGGATTTGATCCGGAAGCATTTCTGTTCGTCTACGCAGTTTTAACTCGTGCCTCGCAAGACTTGCTCCTTCGCGAGGGCGTTAGGAAGCATATCTCAGCGTTAGAACTAAGCCGTCGATTATGCCAGATCGCGGTGCGGGAGTATGGGACCGCGGCTTCGGAGCAGATGCATTCTTGGAATGTCACTACCACGAACGACTTTGGAGTAATCGTTTTTTCGCTCGCCGAACTCGGATTCATAGGCACTGAGGAAGGCGAGTCGATCGATGATTTCCGTGACTTGTTCGATTTGGAAGACGCGATCTCGGCGCTCCTCGATTCGCAGCGAGCCCAGCCTCGTCCTAAGTTTTATCAGTTTCGACTCTCCAGCTTGCTCTTTGTCACCACCATTTCGGCATTCGCGTTCGCCGGCTATGCAAAGGAAAAACTTGCCGGAGCCGTAGCGGCACTCTACTTCGGGTGGCTAATGACGATCGGAGTTGCCTGCTGGTGGTTGACGTTTCGAGATCGAAGGACCCACTGGCTTCCCGGAGCAATCGTTGGCACATTGATGATTGCCATAGCAGCCGTAATATTCCGGTTTCTTTTCGTTGGATAAGTTCCTACGTTGAATCAACAACGGTCGCGTGCCTAATGGACTTTGAACCAAGTGCCAGTTTCGAAGCCCTAAAACTGCGTTCCACACTAGTGCGGCGGTTGCGAGCATTCTTCGATTCACGAGACTTCCTCGAAGTCGAAACGCCGATCCTTTCTGCCGACACGGTCGTCGATCGCCATCTCGATCCGCTGTCGGTCACTCTGTTCGACGACCCACAGACACCGGATGCCGGTCGGCGAATGTGGCTGCAGACATCGCCGGAGTTTGCGATGAAGCGGTTGCTGGCCGCCGGGGCCGAGCGTATCTATCAGGTCACGCGGGCGTTCCGTGGAGCAGAGTCCGGCGCTCATCACAATCCTGAGTTCACGATGGTCGAATGGTATCGCGTCGGCGACTCGATGGAAGCGGGGATGGCGTTGCTTGGCGAACTGGCCTGCGAAATGCTCAATTCGGATCGCGCATCTCGAATCAGCTACGGCGAAGCGTTTCGTCGTTTCGTTAAAGTCGATCCACACGTGACGACGGTCAGCGAGTTGGCAAGCGCAGCGAAGTCCCACGCCGTCGCGATCCCCAGCGATTTGCCGGAAGACGATCGTGACGAGTGGCTGAACTTGTTGCTGGCGACACTGGTCGAACCAAACCTCGGCCTCGAGCGACCGGAAATTCTCTACGACTATCCCGCCTCACAAGCGGCGTTGGCTCAGGTGCGAAACGACGAGCCACCGGTGGCCGAACGCTTTGAGTTGTACGTCCGCGGTATTGAATTAGCGAACGGCTATCACGAGCTGCTCGATGCTGAAGTACTTCGCGAACGGAATCGGCAGAACAACCGACTCCGCCAGGCCGACGGAAAGAGCAAACTGCCGGAAGATAGTCGCTTGCTGGCGGCAATGGAGCACGGATTGCCTGGCTGTGTTGGCGTCGCCCTCGGGTTTGATCGGCTCGTCATGATCGCCGCCGGTGCGAGCAGCCTCAGCGAAGTGATGGCATTCCCGATCGATCGTGCGTAGTCCGGTCGGAAAACACTGGTAGGACGGGTCTCCCGGCCCGTCCATCGTAAAACGGGCCAGGAGACCCGTCCTACGATCCTAACGAACACAGCCCGCAACGAATGAACGCTGCGGGCCGTGGTGGAAGGATTCAGATTGAGTCGGCGGGATTAGTCGTCGTCCATATTGTCGTACATCGCGTCTTCGGACAGGCGTCGCTCGACAACTCGGCCAAAGTCGTCGAGGCCTCGGCGCTGGCCAAACTGGTGCCAAGGGCTAACGTCTTTCAGCTCGGGCATCACTTCGACCAGTTGATCGACAAGCATTTGCGACATGCGTTGGATCGCAACCGGAGCACGCTCGTGAATCGCAGCGGCGGTCTTCATCAGCCGAATCATGCGGGCTCGCTCCATGACCGGGCGGGAAAGGGGCTCATCGGTTTCCTCGACGAGTTCACTCAACGGCACATCGAGAGCCTTTTGCCATTTGTGCAGATCGCTGAGCCGCAAGTCGGTTGATTCTTGTTCTTGAAGGCGTAGGGTTCTGATATCGCTTCCCATTTGCCGGGCCGCACTGCGGAGCGAGACGCCTTGCTGGAGTCGCACCGTGCGGACGCGATGAAGTTGTCGAGGCTTCTTCTTTGCCTCAGCTGCCTCTGTCAAATGGGAGGGTACGACAGGGGTCGTTACCGCTCCGAAGGTACCGTATTCTGCTGTTGCCATCTCTGGATCTCCTCGTGCCGGGGCTCTGTTCCGGTTTGGAGAAGTTCCGAGAACCGTCTCTATCCTCCCAAACCGCAACTTTGACGCAGGGCCAGTTATCGGAGTTCCGTAAAAAGTGCAACTTTTTTGAGGCTTACGGTGACGGCGTGCCAGAAATAAACGATTTCAGCGAGGCGTGGCGGCTCGTTACTTTCAATAACTGCCTATGTAGCAGCTACTTAACGACCGGCAAGCCGCTCTCGCCGAGGACGTGACAAGCGTCTATTGGTGCATCGCCGAGGGGCTGATCGCCGAAGAAAATCGAAATTGGGCAGCTGGGATCTGGGCTTTTTTCGGGCCGCGCGGAGTCTTTTCTGCCGGCGATCGTTTGGATCGACGGTCTCGGCTAGACGGGGCGGTTCGTTCGCGAGCTAAGCCCTGCCCCCAATCTTCGAGTTGCCGAAGAATCTCCGCGTCGATGCCACCGACGTTGCTGCCGGTGAGTGCAACCACCAGTTCTTCGTCGTCGCGAACTTCCCAGGCTCGCCGCAGTTGTGAAGCGTTCACCGGTTCGTGGCCTGCGTGGACGATCACGACGTCGCCCGTCGTGTGAGCGGCACCGGTTTGGGCACAGGCTTCGATCCCTCGCTGCTGGCGATGGCGAGTCACTCGCACCTGGGGATATTGCTGTGACAACTCCAACGCCACTTCCTCTGTCTGATCCGTCGAACCATCATCGACAATCAGCACTTCGAATTTCGGCACCAAGTCAGGTAGCACCTCGAGCAGATGACCAATTCGTCGAGTCAGATTCCGCTCGGCGTTATGGACCGGTACAACGACGCTGAGTGACTTGGCGCGAGTGCTCACGGAGATGCTCCTGGGAGGTGAGGAGGGGGACGACGGAGAGTACCTGTTTCATCGGTTCCGTGGTCGGTCTACTGGAGCGACTCGGCGAGTTGTCGTATTGTTCCATTCGTACGGGGCGCGCAGATCGTTCGGGATGCGTCGGTCATGCCAGCCAGCTGTACCGGTTCCTAGGCTTCTGAATCACAATCCCAACCAGCCGTCCTATTTCGAGGAAGTTCACATGAAAACACTGACACAAGAGATCTGGATGGAAATTCCCGAACGCCGGGCGATCGTCTCGATCCATCGCGAAGTTGAGCGATTGGTCAAGGCGAGCGGCATCCAGGACGGAATCGCACTGGTGAACGCCATGCACATTACCGCTTCGGTGTTCATCAACGACAACGAATCGGGATTGCACCACGATTACGAAGTCTGGCTCGAAAAGCTTGCTCCGTTCGATGCATCGTCACAGCGTTACCAACACAATCGCACCGGCGAAGACAACGCGGACGCGCATCTGAAGCGTCAGATCATGGGACGCGAAGTGGTCATTGCGATTACTGCGGGCCAGCTACATCTCGGCCCTTGGGAGCATATCTTCTACTACGAGTTTGATGGCCGACGACGAAAGCGTCTGCTGGTGAAGCTGATCGGCGAGTGAGACGAGGGCGACTCGTTACCGAAAGATCAAGCTGACGATGATCAGCGCGAGCATCACGCACCCGACCAGGATCTTGCCCAGCGTACCGATGAGCCGGCCCCAAAACGCCGCATGCCCGATGTTCAGGCTTTCGTCGAGATCACGCCCTTTCCACTGCTCGCCGATAACCGCTCCGGTAAGTGCTCCCAGACCAGCACAAACGATCGGCCCGACGATCTGGCCAATCACCGGAATCGGCACGAAGAGCCCAGCCATTCCCCCTAGCAACGAGCCGACCAGCGCCAGTGCCGTGCCCCGTTTGCTGGCTCCTGCCTTCGATGCGCCGAGCGCGCCGGCAAGCAGTTCGATCCCTTCCCCAAGGGCTGCGAGAGCGAACAGCCCAATGACGGTCACGAGGTTAATATCGAGTCGCCGGTCGTCCGGCATGAAATAGGCGTAAGTTGCGGCAAGTGCGACGATGAGCCAATTGCCGGGTATGCCAATCAGGTTCAACGCCCAAAACGCGACCGCCACGACAACGAGCAGAATCGCGGCCAATATGACGACTGATTGCATAACCATCCTGGATCACCCTCGCTCCGAATTCGCCGCTGACGCGGAAATCTTGCCGCCCCATCACAATTTGCCAGCCAGTGGGGCCGGTCGTCGAGCATAACGGAATCGGCACGACGCGTCAGCGAGTCGTCCGGAGGTGGCTGGGGCTGAGTCCGCGAAGCCCCGGCTTACCATGAACTCCAATCAGCCGTGGCGTCGAAGACTCCGCCACAGCCACCCACCGGTCGTCGAGCATAACGGAATCGCCACGACGCGTCAGTGAGTCGTCCGGCGTTGCCCTGACCACCATCATGCTTGCGATACCACGACGACGAGCCGATAATCTGCACGGGTGACCGATGTCGCAAGCCGGTGTGACCAAGCTTAACCGACAAGGTTGTC
>CAUJKL010000266.1 GCA_963204995.1 Planctomycetota bacterium
CGAGTCGCCGAGCAACGGAAGCTCGTCGAGCTGTCGCGCGATCGTTTCGCCAAGCGAGCCGCCGATGAAGTCGGACTTGTTTCGTACTGGGGAATCAGGGTTGGCGTGGTTAATGTCGCCGCAGCAGCCGGTGCCGAAGATCGAAATCAATTCTGGACCGTGTGCCGTGCGTAGCGTCTGTTCGATGAACATCGGATAGTCGGCACTCCACTTCATTCCGCCGACAGTGTCGAGATGCAGGGCAAAGTTGCTCAGCACGCCGCGCGTGGCGTTGGTCTCCGGATCGCGAATCGCGAGCAGACCGATCTCGGCGTCGATTGGTCCGGCGGCCCGCACGACTTCGGGATTGGCCAGATTCTGCCAAGTCCGCACGCTGCCGTCGCGCATGACGAAGCGGCGATTGAACGACACCGGTGTCTGCTGTGTCGCGGTGCCGCAGGCCACGATCGCCGGCTGAGCGACCGCATCGGCTGCGACGATCGCCGCCACCGGCCCGGCGATCAGCTTCTCGATGTACGCGGAACGCGTCGGATCCTGCCGCACGCCGCCCAGGTTCAACCACAGTTCTTTCATGTAATCCGGCGCGGTGTGCGAATGCGTCGCCGAAATCGCGATGTGCGACGGCGGAATGCCGGTCTGCTCGGACGCTCGCTTGCGCACCTCGCGCGCCAGGTCCGTGCTGACGCCAATCAGATCGCAGACGACCAGTGCGGCTACGACTTCGCCGTCGCCAGCGCCGCTGCGAAAGACGATCGCCTTGGCCTTGAGCGGATCGATGATGCCTTCCGCCAGCCGCTCGTGATAGTAACCGGCCATCGGGAAGCCGGCTGGTGGCGTGATGTCGGCCTCGCCCACGCCGACTTGCAGCAAGCCGGTTGGCGGCAGATCGGGAATGACCTCGCGGCGAATGGCCGCTTGCCACATCTCAGCCGCGTGGCGTTGACCGATAGCGGAAAAGTGCCGACGTGACTGCGCGTCGCCGCGGTTCTCGCCCGCGAGCGTGTCGGTGTCAGGCCCCGCGCGGAAGCCGGGCCGCTTTGCAAGTTGATCGATCGCGCTGCGGATGCGATTCTCGCCGGCCGGGTCGTCGTAGACGGTCGGATGCAGCGTCGATTTCGCGAGCAGCCACGGCGGCTCGAAGTGCCAGGCTTGTGCAGCGGTTTCGCGGATCGTCTGCACATTAGCCACGTACTGTTCGAGCGACGTCTTGGCGATGACGTCGGATTCGCCCTGCTGCCACAGGACAGCGCGGAAACGGCCCAAGGACTTGCCAACGTCAATCAACCGCGGATGCAGGTTGCCGCCGGGCATCCATTGCATCGACGAGGTCGCTCCGACCGCCACGTTGGCAAAGCCGATCGGCACGTTCAGCTCTTTCGCCAGAGCATCACCCAGCGGCGGCCAGATCGAACCGCCATCGCTGCCATCGGGCGTGGGCTGCGGATCGTGAGCCACTCGCCACGTTCCTGTCTCTGTGTCGAAGGCGGTGACGCGCGACTGGGGATCGGACACCTTAAACTGCTCGTCGTGGCAGTTGGTTGCATACGACTGCCCCGCCACGACAAAGACCTCGCCGACGCCGAGCGGTTCGACAGTGCCCGTCGCTGTGACATCGCCATCTTTTCGGATGCGCACTTCGAGGCGATACCAACCACCTGCCGCGACTCGTGCCGACGTGTCGAACTGAGTCCCATTCTCCACCACGTTCAACGTTTGCCAGTTGCCGTCGGCCTGTGCCTGGTCCGTCAAAGTCACCACGCGATATTGCCATTCGGAGCCTGCTAAGCCCGACGGCAATGTTCCATGAATGACGACATCGGCGAATCCGCCGCCAGGAGCAAGGCCCACTCGCTGAATAACCTGATGCGGCTGTGGCTGACTCAGCTTGAGGATTGTCGGTTCCTGCCCCTCGGCCAAACTGCCGACCAGCATCCAAACGGCTGCCCAAGAAACCAACCACGTTACTAGGCAGACGGTTCGGTGTCCGCGCGCTCGATATCTGTGATTCATCATTCCCTATTCCCTATTCCCAATTCCCAATTCCCAACGAAGAAAGCGCGGAAACTCCTGTAAACATAGTCTCTCGCTCGTATACGCGAAAAGCAAGCCAGTTCGACTGGTCTGCGGTTGTTCGTGAGGAGTGACTTATCCGCGCTATGGCGTTGACCACTTGCGTAAGATTTCTCCCTAGCCTCTGATTTACTTTACCTCGCCCTGCGGGTAGAACACCATGCCAGTGAACAGTGGAAAAGATTGGGCGGGTTGGACGTGATCTGTCCATGCGCTCACTTACGATCTTGGACGTTCGATGCTTTCAAACTACCGGGTCGCTTCATGGGGCTACCATGCCAACGGGCTCATCACAACTAGTACGACAGTGGTTGTTGCTGAAGAAGTTGTGTGCATCGCAGGCGGGCAAGACCGTCGCCGAGTTATCCAGCGAACTCGAAGTCAATGCCAAGACGATCCGGCGTGACCTGACCGTTTTCCACGATGCGGGGTTCCCGATCGAAGAATCGACAGGGCCGTCCGGTCGCAAGTCGTATCACATCGCCAATGGCTCACAACGTCCCGAACTCAGCTTCACGTATGACGAGGCATTAGCGCTTTATCTCGGCCGACAATACTTGGAACCCTTGGTCGGGACATTCCTGTGGGAGGCCGCTCAGAACGCCTTTCGAAAGATCGAAGCAACGCTCGGCCCCAAAGCGCTGAAGTATTTGGACCGCGTCGCCGAGGCGTTTCATGAAACTAGCTTTGGTGTCAGTGACTACGCCGCACATGCCGAGACGATCGACAGCTTGCTCGTCGGCATCGAGGATCGCAAAGTTGTCTTCATCACCTACCGTTCACAACGTTCCACGGAACCAGTCACCTACGACGTGCATCCCTACAGCCTCACACGTCACCGCGACACGCTGTATCTGATCGGCTTCAAGCCCGAAGACAACGCCTTCCGCACTTGGAAAGTCAACCGCATCGAGTTGGCTCAAGTCGACAGCATGCCCTTCACGCGTCGATCCGATTTCAACGCCGAGCAGTTCCTCGCCGGTTCACTCGGCATCTATCACGACACCGGCGATGTCAATGTCACCATTCGCTTCTCCTCCGAAGTCGCCCGCTATGTGGAAGAGTCCCAATGGCACAGCAGCCAGCAATGCGAGCGCCAAGCGGACGGCAGCCTGCTCGTCCGCCTTGACCTCTCGGGCACTACCGAAGTGAAAAGTTGGGTATTGGGTTTTGGCAGACATGCGGAAGTGCTCGAGCCGAGCGAGTTGCGATCTGAAATTCAGGGCGAATTGGCAGCGGCGTTGGAGTTCTACACCAACGACAGACCACTCGCCCAGCGCCCACGCGGTAAAGAACGATTTCGGAAGGCGAGGTAAGATCGTATGGCAAAGGACGTCTCTGCGCAACTCAACGTGCACGTTGTAGGTCAGCTTTTCCAGGCTGACGGTCAGGCTGCAAAGCCCGGCGTACTTGGCCAGCATTTCTTCGAGCGTCGTGCAATACAATGCGGAATATCGCAAGGCATTCATTATCAATTCATCACTTTCGGACATTCTCGCCATGCCCTCCTTGGAATCTTATTCGTCGCAAGTCGCCGGCTGGCTTGTCATACACAACCAGCGTCTCCCGCTGGCACAAGTAGGGCCGACCGGTTGTGTTCTGCGCGACGACGCTTGCCTCTCGTCGGGCGAAGCGACGGTCATTGTCGAAGTCGATGGTCAGATCTCCGAACGTCGCGTAGTGCGGCAAGAGGCGGTGGCTTCTTCATCGCAGGTTCGCTTCATCGCGGAATAGTTGAATTCGGCGATACTGTTCAGCGAATTACAGCGGAAGGTATCCGGCTGGGAGCTTCTACTTGGCGTGCAGTAAGCAGAGCTTTTGATGCTGCCTCGCTCATTTGTCTGCGGCAGCATCTTCGATCGAAAACGCCACGCGTTTGCCGAGTGCCTCGGAGTAACGCTGCATGGTCGCCAACGTCGGATTCGGTGCCTTGCTGTTCTCCAATCGCGAGAGCACCGATTTGCGGATGCCAGTCCGTTGCTCTAGCTCGGCCAGCGACACGCCCAGCGCCTCGCGCGTTTGACGAAGTTGCGATACAATGGCAATCGCTTGATTACAGTTGTCTAACAGGCGGGGAACAGACCTCTTCGCGGCTTCGATGTTCTCGGCCTTCGCCGCCTGTTCCTCGGCAACCGCTTGTTGGAATTTGCGTCGTTGCTCGGCATCCATTTGTGGGTATTGGCTGTTATCTCGCTTCAACATACTTCGCTCGACTGCTTCTGCTTTCAAGGGTCGATTTCGTAAGCCGTACGGGGTTCGATCTCAGTTTGCTCCTCGTCGATCCAGTCAAAGACGCAGAACAAAATCCTGCCATCGTCAGTCACGCCAATCCGCGCCGGACGTCCCGTGCTGCGACTGATAACCAATTCACTTCGATCATCCTGGACAACCATTTCAAACTCTTCCGGAGTCACATCGTTGTCAGCCAAATGCTCGACGATCTCCGCAGTCCAATTAAAGAAGTAAATCGGCATGAGGTTCACATAAATGCTAACAGAGATTTCAAGGATACACAAAGGCAAAAGGCCCTGGGCGACAGTGTCACCCAAGGCGCAATGGGGCCGCGCTCGAGCGAACGCGGAAAGTTTGACGTTGTCATCCAACGCTCTCACAAATCGCTCTGCTTCAATGGGGCCGAATTTGTCGCCGGAAATGAACTTGCAAAGCGATTAGCCGCAATGGTACAAAGTCCGCAGTTGAGTGTCAACATTCAGAGCAATTTGGGTGAGAGTTCAAAAGAGAGGGTTAGATTTTGAACCATATTGGCGACCATTGGCATTTTGTCTACAGCAAATCGTAATCCGCACCGGAGAAGAGCAGGCATGAACTGGTCACAGTTGGAACAAGTTCTTAACGAAATGAGAATTCGCATCGGGGCTCTTGCGAAAAGTTGGGGCTGCCAAGACCAGGATGAGGTCTTCCAGCAGGTTCAGATTCGCTGCTGGCAAAACGTTGACATGCTCAGACAACATGCGGACCCGTCCGGCTGGATTATGAAAGTTGCTTTGAATGAAATCAAGCAATTGCACCGCGGCGAGAATCGACGTCGGAAACGCGAAGCGAGCTTCGAAGTGTGTGCAGGAACTGTGGATTCCGCTCGGCGAGAGGAAATATACCAGCAAGTCTCGGATGCAGCGAACACGCTCCCTTCACCCTACCGGGATGTTGTGCGTGCGTGCGATCTTGGTCCTGAATCCATACAGTGCTATGCGGAGCGGACATCCCGCCCCATCGAGACCTGCCGAACGCAGCTAAAGCGCGCACGATCCATGCTGCGCTGCTGTGATTATCTAGACGACTTGGTTAGACACTCAGAAGGAGACGACGGCCTATGAATACGGAAGCATTGAGGGACTGTTGGTTAATGTTTCAACGCGAGTACGGCTGCTCCGTCGATCGAATGCTCTGTAATCCTCGGTTGCGCGCGGAATATGTCGCTGCGGCGCGAGGGATCTGCGAATGTGACGACGAGCAATCGATTCTCTGGAGCACGGTGAATTTGCGAAAGAAGAAAACACTACCGAGCCTGCTGAAATGAAGACAACTGCGGCGGCGTTTTAGACCCGCGCCGCCGTAGCCTATCCAAAGTCTAGGTCCGACAGGCCGCTCGCGGCGACGGCTCACGGCCTTCATTGCGAACGCTCATTAAACTTACCGCCCGATTTCGAAGGTTAAGAGATCATGTGCAACATCGAAAGCTTTTCGGCTGTCTTCGAGCACCTAACGGGACAAACGCCTTTTCCATGGCAAACAGAATTGTATCGCAGATTCCTTGACACGGAATCCAGGCTACCGCGGTCGTGCGGCATTCCCACAGGCTTGGGAAAGACTTCGGTAATCGCCGTCTGGCTCATTGCTCTGGCTGCGCGGCGAGCGGCAATACCGAGGCGTCTGGTCTATGTTGTTAATCGGCGAACGGTCGTCGATCAAACTACGGACGAAATTGAGCGAGTCCGCCGCAACTTGCGATCGAAGGCGGAGTTGGAATGGCTGCGGGACGAAGTCGGAGAATTGGGCATCAGCACGCTGCGTGGTCAGTTCGCCGACAATCGTGAGTGGTCGGCTGATCCGTCACGTCCGGCCGTCATCTGTGGGACGGTTGACATGATTGGCTCACGGTTGTTGTTCTCGGGATACGGCGTCGGCTTCAAGGCACGGCCG
>CAUJKL010000267.1 GCA_963204995.1 Planctomycetota bacterium
CGCTTTGGTATTTTTCGACTTGGAGCCAATTATTCGCTATCCAATGTAAGTTGCGGTGATGCTGAAAAAGTGCTTCGCACTGGAGAGCAAAGCGGTGACAAGTCACCGCAGTCCAAAAAAAATGCAAAACTCGAACTAAGTTCGCTGCGCTCGCTGATGGAACGGGGTGTACGTCGTAGCTTAAAGGGTAAACCGATGTACGGGATCTATCCGGAGAACCGTCCCAGTCGGGCACCGGCGGGTCGCGGCATTCTTGAATGTTTTGAAGAGCTGAGCATTGTGATCACGAAGCACAAAGGTGAAACGCGTCGCCGTCTTGAGGATCTGTCGCCCGTGCATCGGCAGTTGGTCAAGATGATGGGGATCCCGCCGGACAGCCTAACCGCCTTCAAGCGTAGGTGTTGCCAGGCATCACGTAACGAGGCCGGCAGCCACCGGTCGCAAACTTAAATCTTGGCGTGCGGAATGCGAGCAGGTAGATGCGGGCGAAGTAGCTGTCAGGCATGGTCGGACGCTCGAGACTGCATAAACTTCTTGCAAGAATGCGCCAGAATTAGGTGATGATGCATAAGTAGGGCCAGTGAATTCTGCCTGGTTACCGGCCATGCATCAGCCGCGTCCTTCCTGCGCTCCAGTGTTGAGCTTCGCGGCTTGCCGACTTACCGCTGCAGCAAGTCGTACTCCCAGTCTGTTCCCAGGTCACATGAGCTGTAGGGGCCGCAACCCGAATGGCGAAAACGTTCCAAATGGAAATCGGAGAAACAAACATGCCTCGTAAACGCGCGAATGACATAATTCGCTGCCAGCATTTTCAGTGGCGGCTAACTCGAAGGTCTGGCATGTGGTACGCAGACGGCCGTTCGAATACGCCCAGCGCGGGTCGCCATTCGCTAGGCACGAGGGACAAGCAGGAAGCGATGAACCTGCTCGCTGAACTGGATCGAGTACGTGCGGAGGATTTGGGGCTTGTGGCTCGTTCGGCCGAAACCCGTAGCCAAGCCCGACCGCTATCGCTTGAAGAGGGACGCAAGCTCTACGAACAGCACATCTCCCGCCCTCGAATCGCAGGTGGCGTTCGCAAGTCAACCCGCAAACGATATCGAACCGTCTTTGACAAATTCATCCCGTTCGCCACTTCGCGAGCAGTGACTGTCTGGAACGGTGCAACGGCCAAGTTGCTAACCGACTATGCTGCCCACTTGGAAGATGATGGATACGCTTCAAAGACGCTCTCGAACGAGTTGACAACGCTCAAGCAAGCCATTCGCTGGCTTATACAAGCGGGGCACCTGCGGGGAATGAAGCCGATTGAACTTAAGTTATGGAAGGCGGAGAGCGAATCCGCCTACTGTTACAGGACTGAAGAAATAAAGGCGATGCTGGAGTACTGTCGCCAGACCGAGCCGCTTCAGTGGCTTGCCAACGTCATTATCGCGCTCGCCTGCACGGGCCTTCGTATAGCGGAGTTGGCGTCGCTACGATGGTCAGACATCGACTTCGACGCAGAGCGTCTGACACTCACGGACGAGACCGGGCGTCCAGCGATAGCGAACCCGAATCGCCGCGAACTCAAAAGCGGTAGGAGCCAGTCTTGACACAGTTAACCGTGTCGAGCAAAAACGCCGCTGCAAGGTGTTGCTATATAACACGTTGCGGAATCACGTTTCTGAAAGCGGAGGGCAAGGGATTCGAACCCTCAACCCCTTGCGGGGCGCCGCATTTCGAATGCGGTTGCTAACCATTCGCGTACCCTCCAGTTCCCTCTATGTTTACTCGTAGAGCTCTTTCGGGGCAAGATGTCGTTACAACTCCTAATGAGCCGATGGCAGCTCATCTGGTTCGCGACGTCTCCTCGCTAGAGCCCTGCAATCCGGAACGAACGAACCAATCGGCGGATGCCGCGCGTTGAGCCACTTGCGTTCGGAAGAATTGTTCCAAGCGGAACAGATCGTCAGCGCTCGCGTGATGTTCGTAGGGCGCTGCGCCATCGCGCGCGATATGCCGGTTCGTGGGAATGACCGTCGTGTAGTTGCGCCGAGACTTTGTGTGTGAACTCGTTGACGGCTCAGACGATACGTTGCTTGTGGTTAGATGAAGCTTCCCCTTGCTTAGTATCCTTGTGCTGAGCATCCTTGTGCTGAGGTGTGACATGACGAAGAACTATCGAGTAGTAACTCGCGGTACGGACGGTTCGATCCGGATTCGCGATTATGACAAGCCCGAACCGCTATTGAAGATGCATAGCCAGATCGGCATCGAAGATAGCAGCACCGATCTTTCACTACGCGGTCAGCCGGTCTTTCGCGGCCTGATTGGCCCCATGCCCGACGGCAAAGGTGTCGTTCGGTATGAGTCGCCGGACGTATTTGAGTCATTGACGAAGGATTGGGCCTCCGCCAAGCCCGTACGCAGGACTCGCCGCCGGCGCGCCGCAGCTCCCGCAGAACAAAACGTAGACAGTACGTCCGAAGCCTAGCATCCGTCGTTGCTCTTTTGATGTTTTCGAAAAGGGCGAGATCCTAGTTCGAGTTCGCAGCTCGACGGGAACCTCGCCCTTTTTTGCGTTGTAAGTCACGCGTTTTAACCTCGCGGGGATAGGACCGTGATCGGCCAACGACTGACCATCGCCATCTGCTGGGCTTCTTCTAGCGACGGAACAAACACGATCGCCGCGTCGCTTGGCAGCTCGCTGAGGTCGACGTCGCCGAGTTGTCGCCACTCCTGTTCGATGCTCCAATCCGTCACCCGCCCGCTCCGACGGGAGCGACTTGTCCGAACTTGAAAGAACGCCCGATCTTCGCTGCTCAACGACTCCCACAACGCATCGTCGCCATAACGAACCGGCGTACAGCGTCGATGTTCGAGCCAGTCTCGACGGATACAAATCCCGTAGGGCTCGAAATCCCACCGCGCGAGGTGCGAGCGAAAGGAGCGAAGTTGTGGTAGTTCGACCAACGGAACCGCAGTAAAACAAACGACTTTGACATCGCCCCGGATCATCCGCGACGTTGCGACAAGACGTTGAGTCGCGACGATTCGTCGGATCGCTGCGTACGCGGAACGATCCGCAGTACCCGGGGTCAATAAGAGTTCGTCGAAGTAGTCGAGATGATTCTGGTCTGGCCAGCCGTCCGGTTGAGATCGGGTGCAGTGCGTCAACCACGGCCAATCTTCGCTCACGGGTAATTCGATAATGGGCACTTTCCGAAGTGGCGTCGTAACTCGCAAACTCTCTTGATCGTGGCGCAAAGTTTCCAGAACGACCCAGCCGATCGCACCTCGTTCGAGTAACTCGTCCGCCAACTTTCGTTTCACGAGATCCTTGCCAAGGGCAACGAACACGCTCGCCGCTGGCCAAGCTGGATCGTTCAGTCGACCACGAACGAGTGTCTCTAGGTGGCCGCCGCGGCGAAGATGGAACACCAAAAGCCGGTCGGCTGATGACACGACAGCGCGGTCACGAACCGGTTGGTCTGCAAATGGGTCCGAGTTCGACGAGTGATTTTGTCGAGGCGAAAGCTCGGGCGAGAGGTAGGCTGGATGGATTGTCTTGTCGCAGATCGTTTCGATTCGGCGAATCCGCTTGAACCAAGCGGCGATCGACTCCGCTCTTCTCGGACAAATCATCGAGATGACACGAACCGCAAACAACTCAGCAGCTCGACGGACAAACCGATCTGGAGTAGTGTCCGCTGCGGTCAACAAGACGTCGTGGTCGCGATTGATCTTCGAACACGCGGCTCGAAAGACGGTGAACCAGTCAGCTTGAGTATCCAGCCGTTGGCCAAGGCGAGAACTCACGATACCAACTTGCAAGCCTCTCGGTCGACCTTGTGGCCACCAGATGAGCCGCTCACCGAGCCAATTCGTTGCCCCTGCGCATTCTGCGCTCAACAAAGTGAGGTGTGCTCCAGAAGCGATTTGCTGCGCGAGCCAAACTTGCATTCGCGCGGCGCGACGACGAGCCTTCGCGGGAAGCGTCGCAAGCTCGCACGACTCCCAAGCGCTCTGCACAAGCGGAAGCAGATCGCCGGAACAGTGTGTGACGTCTTGCACACCGGGCGGCAACCATCCGGCTTCATACAACAACTGCCCGAGCTGAGACGGTTGAAGCGACATGACTGACAACGGTAGGAAGTGCCACTCGTCCGAAAACGACAATCGGACTATTTGATTAACAACAAGACCGCCCGAGTAGTTCTATCGCGCACGCAATGACGGTCAACAAAAAAATGCTGCTGCCTCGGAGGAACGCCCAAGAAATAAAAAAGGCCTCTCCAGGTGGGGCAGAAACCTGAAGAGGCCCAGAAGTGTTGTCTCCGCCAAGTGGGGCAGTAACTTGGCATGAGTGGAGACATGTCAGATACCTAACTCCCTCATTGTGTCTTTCGTCGGCATAATGTCAAGCGCCCAGTTTAGAAATTTTTACACCGTTTCAGAAACGCGGAACGGCGCTCGTTTGCACCCCGAGATCGGACGGCGAAATACCGACTTCTCTTTTTCCTATGGTGTCGTGATTGAACGAAGCGCGGTCGCGAAAGTTTCGTAAGCGTTGGGGCTGAACAAAACAAATCGAATGATGTTTGGTGTGCTGTGTTCGCGAAGAAATTGTGCGCTCGTCCCGATCGCGATCGCTGCGGCTTTGTCCACTGGATAACGGTACACACCGGTGCTGATTGCCGGAAAGGCAATGCTGCGACAGCCAGATTTGACCGCCAGTTCAAGACAGCACTGGTGGGCGCTCGCTAACAAAGCAGGTTCACCAGAATTGCCGTCGTTCCAGATTGGGCCGACCGCATGAATTACAAAGCGAGCAGATAGCTCACCTGCGGTAGAAATCACCGCAGATCCGGTTGGGCAGCCGTCGGGATACTTTCGTCGTGTCTCCGCCATGATTGAGGGGCCACCACGGCGATGGATAGCACCGTCGACTCCGGCACCGCCCGCGAGATGACTATTTGCAGCATTGACGATCGCATCAACGTCCTGGTCAGTAATGTCACCAAGTACTAACTCAATCGTCTGACCGTTCACGACATAGCGTTCACTCATAGCTTATTTCCACGTCAATAAACGTGCCTTTCTTAAACCGCTTTTTACGCAAGTTCTCCTTGACTTGGCAACTCAACTCGTGGACAATTCCAAGCCCGCATCGCGATCTTTTGCAGATTACCTATTCACCTTATTTTACACATGGCAAGATTCTCCCTTTTTGCGTTTCTACTTTTTCTCTTGGTTTCCGAAGCGAGCATCGGAAAGGACATCTTCGTCGACAACGTCGCTGGCGATGATCGACGCGACGGTACGACCGAGCAGAGTAGCGGACGGGCCGGTGGCCCGGTGCGATCACTGCGTAGGGCTCTGGATTTGGCTGTCGGGTCCGACAGAGTTGTGATGACGGACACGGGCGAGCCGTACCGTGAAAGCGTCACGCTCCAAGCTGGAAAACACACAGGGGTCGCTACACGACCTTTCACGATCGTGGGAAATGGGGCTACTTTGGATGGCTCCGCACCGGTTCCTGAAGATGCATGGATCCATGTCGAAGGTGATGTATTTCGCTTTCGGGCACCTCGTACCAACTTTCAGATTCTGTTTCTCGATGGCAAACCGTTGGTGAGACAGTTTGTGGCCCGCGAGGCTGGATTTCCTGAACTGCAGCCATTGGAGTGGTGCCTATTCGATCGGCACATCTACTTCCGCGTCGAGAAAGATAAGTTGCCCAGACAATACAAGTTGTCGCATACGTCGCTGCCTGTTGGGATCACACTCTACGAAGCTCGCAACATTGTGATATCGGACTTGGTCGTGCAAGGCTTTCAACTTGATGGGCTGAACGCGCACGACAGCGTTTTCGATGCGACGCTCGTCGGTCTGACTTGTCGAGGCAATGGTCGTAGCGGTATCTCGGTTGGCGGTGCATCCAGGGTTAAGATCATCGCTTGCTTGGTCGGTGACAACGGTGCCGCACAAGTTCGTACGGAAGGGTTTTCGCATACGGACATTCTCAACTGCGATCTTGTTGAATCACCGAATGCCCCAGCGGTCGTCCGCGATGGCGGATTGGTATCGGTGAATCCGGAAAGTGCCTCGGGATCGTAACGAAAGGCAACGTTGAGGGCCGTCATCGAGCGACTCGAAGCACGTGTGAGCGAATTGGAGACTCGGCTTCAATAAATGAAGCAGGTGCAACAGCAGATGATCCTTGGAAGCATCTTGCTGGTCACCGAACTGTCGTTGCGGAATTGTCGCCAGGCAGTGATCGCGGCATTCCGGAAGCAAGAATTGCCTTTTGTGTAGCGTCGGCCAACTACCGCGAGGCGTCCGCAACACGACAGGCGGGCATAAAGTTATCTTTCGCCCACGAAGATCCATTCTTTGCGAATCTGCAAAATGTGGTGAGCGCTGACTCAAGGTAGTTTTCTCCACCCGCTGTTCGTCCGGCCAAGCGAATCGCCTCCTTCGCACCACGCCACTAGTTGCGAGCAAGCAGCACACTTCACTCGCGCGGCAGAGGTGACTCCCATTTAGAAGTCATCGCGTTACAATGACGCTATGCCGCTCGCCAACTTCCATCCACTAATACGTGACTGGTTTACAACTCGCTTCGGCGAGCCGACGGAACCGCAACGCAAGGGCTGGCCGCCGATCGCTGCGGGACGACACACGCTGATCGCGGCTCCAACGGGGTCCGGAAAAACGCTCGCTGCGTTTCTCGTGTGCTTGAATCGTTTGTGGCAAGATTCGCTAGACGGCAAGTTGACGGACGGGGTACGCGTCGTCTATGTCTCGCCGCTCAAGGCGCTCGGCAACGACATCGAGCGGAATCTTCAGCAACCGTTGGCAGAGCTTTGTGAATTGGCGCTGCAACGCGGCATCGCACCACCGCCAATCCGAACGGCAGTTCGCACCGGCGACACGCCCAGCGCAGCCCGCCAGAAAATGCTTCGTGTCCCGCCGCTTGTTCTGGTAACGACACCGGAGTCGCTCTATTTGATGCTGACAGCCGAGAAGAGCCGTCAAGTGTTGCGAACGGTCGACACCGTCATCGTCGACGAGATTCATGCCCTGGCCCGCGATAAACGCGGGTCGCACTTGAGCCTGACGTTGGAAAGACTGGCACACATTTGCGAGCAGCCTCCGGTACGGATTGGATTGTCGGCTACGCAACGACCGATCGACGACATCGCCCGATTCCTTGTTGGTTCGAATGCCAAGCCGATTGCGCGCGTCGAAGCGTTGACGAGCGATATGGGAAGCCACAAGAAAGTAGGCCGGAACAAGTCTTCGCAGTTCCGGCAGCAGCAACTCGTCGGGCAGCTGCCGGAACTGCGCAAAGCCTTGGTCCGGCCTACCGGATCGAACGATGCAAGCAACGACGAGGTCTTCATTGTCGATGGTGGTCACTCACGGGACTTGGATCTCGGCATTGAAGTCCCGCCCAGCGAACTCTCTGCGGTCTGCTCGAATGAACAGTGGGGGGAAGTCTACGAACGACTCGTCGAGTTGATTCAGTCGCATCGCAGTACGCTGATTTTCGTCAACACCCGGCGATTGGCCGAGCGGGTCTCGCATCTTCGATCGTCTTGGCTCGAGTCCGATCGTCAGCCGGAGAAATCGCCTGAATTGACACGCCGCGTCCCCTCCCGGTCATTGAGGCAGACATGACGTTAGAGCGATGGAATAACGTGCAGGATTTCGCCGAGCGTGATCTCGCTGCCATTGAACAGCGGACAAAAGAGTTGGGACATTATCTGTTCGAACATCTCGACGATCAGCGACCGAACGTGCTCCAGCGTCGGTGGTGGGACGAACGCTTGATGGAATGGGCGATGCGTGACGAAGGATTGAAAGTCCAGCTGTTCCGCTTCGTCGACGTGCTGCCGATGTTGCACACCAACGAGGCCGTAGTCGGGCACTTGAATGAGTATCTCAACGAAGTGCGGACTCACCTCCCAACCGCAGTTCGTACGGCGTTAGGAATCGGCAGGCGTTCGTCGTTCACGCGAGCGGCGATCGCGAGGCTGGCCCGATTGAGTGCGATGGATCTGGCGCGGCGGTTTATTGCGGGGACGAATGTCAACGAAGTGGTCGAGGCCGCGCGACGCGAACGCGGCGAGGGGCGAGGGTTTACACTCGACATCTTGGGCGAAGCCGTCACCAGTGACGCCGAGGCCGAACGGTTCTTCAACGCCTACGTGAGCCTGATCGAAAGCGTCGCACCGGAAGTTAATCGCTGGCCGCTCGAAACAAAGATCGACCGCAGCGTCCTCGGCGAAGTTCCGCGCATGAATTTGTCGGTCAAGCTGTCCGCACTCGACTCGCAGTTCGACGCGATCGATCCGGAAGGAGCCCTTTCGCGAGCGGGCGAGCGGCTGCGCGATTTGCTGCGTGTGGCGAAGCGTCACAACGCCTTTATCAATGTCGATATGGAGTCCTACGAAAAGAAAGACCTCACGCTGCTGATTTTCAAGGAAGTGCTGCAAGAGGAGGAATTTCGCGACCTCGGCGACGTGGGGATCGTCATTCAATGCTACCTGCGCGACGCGGCTGCGGATTTGCAGGGCTTGGTCGAGTGGGCGAAGCGGCGCGGGCGGCCGGTGTGGGTTCGTTTGGTGAAAGGGGCGTATTGGGATTACGAAACGGTGCATGCTCAGGCCGACAGCTGGCCGGTTCCTGTCTATCGACAGAAGTGGCAGTCCGATGCCAGCTTCGAGCGGGCCACGCGGTTTGTGATGGAGAACCACAAACATCTGCGACCGGCACTCGGCACGCACAACATCCGTTCGATCGCTCATGGACTGGCGACCGCCGAACATCTTGGCATCGCCAAGAACGCGTTTGAAATCCAGATGCTCTACGGGATGGCCGACGGCGAGAAGCATACGTTGGTCGAGTTGGGCCACCGCTTGCGAATCTATATGCCCTACGGCGAGTTGATTCCGGGGATGGCCTATTTGGTGCGACGCCTGTTGGAGAATACGTCAAACGATTCTTTTTTACGGGCTGGGTTTATCGAGCAAGTCGCTCGCGAAGAACTACTTCGCGATCCGCTTGACGCTCAGCGCGACAGTTCAACCGAGAAAGAAGAGGAAGCGATGGCTGGCCCAGATTCCGGTGCCGTGACTCGGCGGCGATTCGACGCCACGTTCAAGAACCACCCACCGGTCGATTTCGCGGACGAGGCGAATCGTGCCGCCATGCGCGAGGCGCTGCAAAAGGTGATGGCGGAATTGGGACGGGACTATCCGCTCGTAATTGGAGATCGACAAGTCGCGACCGACGCGCGGCTCGACTCCATCGACCCTTCGTTCAAGAACCGCATCGTCGGTTCCGTTTCGCTCGCCAGCAAGTCGCATGTAGACGAAGCTGTGAACGCCGCGAAGGAAGCATTGGTTTCGTGGCGCACCGAAGCAGTTGAAAAACGCGCCGAGGTCATTCGGCACGCGGCGCAGTTGATGCGCGAGCAATTCTTCGAACTGGCGGCACTCGAAGTATACGAGTGCGGCAAAGGCTGGCGGGAAGCGACGAACGATGTCTGCGAAGCGATCGATTTTTGCGACTACTACGCCAGTTGCGCGATCGCGCTTGCCCAGCCAGATGGCTCCGACGTACCTGGCGAAGAGAATCGCTTTGAGTATCTGCCGCGTGGCGTGACGGCCGTCATCGCCCCCTGGAATTTCCCGCTGGCGATTTTGACCGGCATGACGACCGCCGCCCTAGCTACCGGAAACACGGTCGTCATGAAACCCGCCGAACAATCGCCGGTCGTCGCGGCTCGCTTCATGCAGATTCTGCAAGACGCAGGATTGCCGCCGGGTGTTGCGAACTATTTGCCAGGCAAGGGCGAGGTGGCAGGTGCGGCGTTGGTAGAGCATCCCGACGTGGCCCTGATCGTCTTCACCGGTTCGCGCGAAGTCGGTCTCGCCATCAACCGCCGCGCGGCGGAAGTCTCGGCGACAGGCATTGGCCACGTCAAACGCGTGATCGCCGAGATGGGCGGCAAGAACGCCATCATCGTCGATTCCGATGCGGATCTCGACGAGGCCGTACTCGGGACGGTAAAGAGTGCGTTTGGGTTTCAAGGCCAGAAGTGTTCGGCATGTAGTCGCGTGATTGTGCTCGACGATGTTTATGATGCGTTTCTGGGGCGGCTCGTGGAAGCAACCCGCAGCCTGGAAGTCGGTCCCGCTGAGTATCCTTCGACGTCCGTCGGGCCCGTCATCGACGAAGCCGCGTTGGCCAAAGTTCACGAGTACATCGCAATCGGCCAGCAAGAGGGGCGAGCTGCACTTGCTATAGAGGTGGCAGAACTCGCCACACAAGGCTTCTTCGTCGGCCCCCACATCTATGCCGACGTGTCCCCGAGTTCACGGCTCGCACAAGAAGAGATTTTTGGTCCCGTGCTGGCGGTGATTCGTGCCGAGAACTTAGACGCCGCGCTGCAGATTGCCAACGGCACCGACTTCGCCTTGACGGGCGGATTCTACTCACGCAGTCCCGCGCACCTGGAACGGGCCCGACGCGAGATGATCGTCGGCAACCTGTACTTGAATCGAACGATTACGGGCGCGATAGTCGGACGTCAGCCCTTCGGCGGCTTCAAGATGTCGGGCATTGGTAGCAAAGCCGGTGGCCCGGATTATCTCTTGCAATTCGTCGTGCCGCGCACGATCACCGAGAACACAATGCGCCGTGGGTTTGCGCCGGATGGTTAGCGACATCAGCGACCAGGCGAGATCTCGGAGTGGCTAGTGCTTTGTCAAAGCTTGCTTTTAGGATCAGCCGCTTGGCACTAGCCTGCGGTTTCTCCGTTAGAACGGCACGCTAGTGCGTGGCGGCTGATTTCGCCAACCCAATTCATGGCCCTGACAAAGCGCTAGGCGATTTTTCCGAAGCCGCCGACTAAAAGTTGCTGCGTCTCATTCGCCACTCTGGTTGATACTATGTGTAACGGTGCCAGCTATTGTCATTCCAACTGACTTAGAGCGAGTCCTTTTTTTCGGGTTCAACAGTGGATGACCTGCGTCTCTTCCGCGCCTATGATGGATAACCGACACCACCACGTTCAGCTAGGTAGGAAAACACGTGACGACCGCTTTCCATGCTCGTTACTTCGCACACGAGCTAACGCGACACCACCGCGAACGCGGTGTGGGTTCCGCTTTATTCAATGCGTGTGTGGAATTGAATCCGCATCAGATTGAAGCGGCGTCATTTGCGTTACGTAATCCGTTGTCGTCTGGCGTAATGTTGGCCGACGAAGTGGGATTGGGGAAGACCATTGAAGCTGGGCTCGTGCTCTGTCAGTACTGGGCCGAGAAGCGGCGGCGGTTGTTGGTCATTTGTCCGGCAGGTCTCCGCAAACAGTGGAGTCTCGAACTGGGTGACAAATTCAATCTCCCGAATGTCGTGATTGACGCGAAGTCGAGAGAATCGATCGAGCAGGTGAATCGCGTCGTTGTGATGTCCTACAACTTTGCGAGTACGCGAAGCGATGAACTGCGTGCAATACCGTTCGATCTAGTTGTCATCGACGAGGCTCACAAACTGCGAAACGTCTACAAAGGCGGGCAAATGGCAAACAACATCAAGTCGGCGTTGTCAGGCCGTCGGAAGATACTGCTTTCGGCGACGCCGTTGCAAAACTCATTGATGGAACTATTTGGACTGTCGTCGATTTTGAGTACGGAAATATTCGGCGACGCGGACAGCTTTAAGGCACGCTACATCCAAGGGCCACGCGATCTTGAGGGTCTGCACCAACGCCTGCAACCGTATTGTCAGCGGACGCTACGGAAAGACGTGGGCGAATACATCCTTTTCACAGAACGACTGCCGCTGACCTTCCGCTTTCGTTCGACCGACGACGAGCACAAGCTCTACGAAGCGGTTTCGTCGTATCTCACACGAGACGATGCTTTGGCATTGCCGGAGCAAGCCCGGAGCTTGATTCAGATCACCATGTGGAAACTCTTGGCGTCATCATCGCCCGCCATCGCTGGTACTTTGGAGCGCATGCAATTACGCCTGCGGAAGCACAGGGACAGGTTGACGCAGGGAGACTCCGGCGATGGCGACTTGTTCGAGGACGAAGACATTGGCGACGAGATTGATGAGTTGTTGGATCGCATTTCATCTTCCGATACGGCGGAAGTAGCTCTCAAGAGCGAAGAAACTGATCGAGACAAACTCGACGCAGAGATCGAGGAACTCGGGCGCTATGCCCAGTGGGCACGCGGTATATCGGTGGATACCAAGAGCCGCAAACTGATCGAGTCCCTAACCGCTGGATTCGAAATGATGCGTGAGAAGCAGGCGGCCGAGAAGGCGCTCGTCTTCACCGAATCGCGGCGGACGCAGCAGTACCTCAAAAACTTTCTCGACGCGAACGGCTATGCCGGTAGGGTAGTTCTTTTCAACGGGTCGAATTCCGGTCCTGAGTCGAGAGAGATTATTGATCGCTGGATTGACTCGAACCGCGAGGCTGGCCGCGTTAGCGGTTCGCGCAGCGTGGACGCGCGGACGGCGTTGGTCGAGCACTTTCGCGACACAGCCACGATCATGTTGGCGACCGAAGCGGCTGCCGAAGGTCTCAACCTGCAGTTCTGCTCGTTGGTCGTGAACTATGATCTGCCTTGGAATCCACAGCGAATTGAACAGCGAATCGGCCGCTGCCATCGCTATGGACAGAAGTATCATGTCGTCGTCATC
>CAUJKL010000268.1 GCA_963204995.1 Planctomycetota bacterium
TCCCCTTGCCTGAGTGCCCTATGACTGGCTTCGACCGGGCTGGCAAGTTATTCTCACAGGCCAATTGCCTTGCCTTGCTTGGTTTCACCGAACGGGAGATCGGAACACTAATCGACGCTGATCTCCGTTAATGAGAGACTGCCGATTATCGTCCGATCGAACAAAAAGGATCAGTTAGCCATGTACTCTCCGTCAAAAATACGAGTGGGACTCAGCGTTCTCGCTCTCGGAATCATTGCCTCGGTCGTACAGGCAGAAGAAACGCACACCTTCTTCGATCCGGTCGAACAAGACGTCGAAGGCTGGACCGTCGCGGTTGATCCGCAACTCGTCTCCGGCGAACACAAGGCGCTCGGCGACCAAGCGTTAAAGGCGTTGGCCAATCACTTGCAACGCATCACCTATATCGTTCCCGCAGATCGATTAGCCAAACTGAAGGAGCTGCACATCTGGCTCGAATTCGAGCACCCGGAACTGAAGTCGATGCAATACCATCCCGATCGAGGCTGGTTGATCGCTCACAAGCACGATCCGCGCCTGGTGAAGCACGTCCACATCCCGCAAGCCCGACACCTGATCGAAGCCCACACCTGGGCCAAGCATCCTTATGTAATTCTGCACGAGTTGGCACATGCTTATCACGATCAAGTGCTGAGCTTTGATAATCCTGAAATCATTGAAGTGTTCGACGCGGTGAAAGAGCAGGGGATCTACGAAGAAGTTTTGCTCTATACCGGCAAGAAGGTGAAGCACTATGGATTGAGCAACCACAAGGAATACTTTGCCGAGTCGACGGAAGCGTATTTCGGCGTCAACGATTTCTATCCGTTTGTACGAGCCGAATTGAACGAGCACGATCCCGCGATGTACGCACTGCTTGAAAAGATTTGGGGCCGCGTCGAGTAGCCCGGACCATTCATCAGCCGCTTGGCGATCTCCATTCCTAGTAAAAGAGTCGTCACGCTTCCGTGGGAACTGCAAAGCTTAAATGCAGGCACTGGAGTAAGGGGATCGGGAGTTTTTTTCGGCCGAACTTCATTCCATTTAATAAGTCGACGGCCGAAAAAGACTCCCGACCCCGTCTTTCGCCGAACTTGAAACAATCGCCTTGTGACAATAATGGCCAGGAGCTTGCATACCGAGCGCGAGCGAGTCGGCGATTGACTTGTTACACTAGTTCGAACAAGCTCACCATACCCGGGTGTGCGGTGTGCCACTTCTGGCTGTGCCAGTGCGACTGCTGACGGCACTGGCACAGCCAGTGGCACACGCGCAACACCACTTAAAACAACTTCTGATCCTTCTATCTGCAGGACGAAATGATATGACGCAGACTTCACTCCGCACCGTCAAGTGTTTCACAATCGCGCTCATTTGTTTTTGCTCGACCGCTCTTGCGGAAGACTTCCGCGTTTACGAACTCGGCCAGCTTCCCAACGACAGCCGCTTGGGCGAGCCCAAAGATCTGAACGGCTACTTCCCGTTCAAAGTTCCGGCGAGCAAGGCCGCCTGGGAGTCGCGTGCGGACGAATTGCGCCGCCGAGTCATGATTGCGACAAGCGTCTGGCCGATGCCCGAACGGACGCCGCTGAATCCCGTCATCTACGGCAAGGTGCAACGCGATGGTTTTACCGTCGAGAAGGTGTACTTCGAAAGCATGCCCAATCATTTTGTCACCGGCTTGCTATTCCGGCCTGACGATGGCAAAGAGAACATCAAGCGCCCAGCCGTCCTCTGCCCTCACGGACACGGTGGCCGATTGCAGGATAACGGCGAAGCCAACATGGCCAAGTTGATTGAAGCGGGAGCCGAGAAGTTCGAGCGGTCGGGGCGTTTTCCAAAGCTCGCTCGTTGCGCACAGCTGGCCCGCATGGGCTGCGTCACATTTATCTTCGATATGCTGGGTTACGCGGATAGCAACCAGATCAGTCGCCAACTCGCTCACGGCTTCGCGAAACAGCGACCTGAGTTCGAAGGCAAGGAGAGTTGGGGTTTGTTCAGCGCTCAGGCCGAGCTTCGCTTGCAAAGCATCATGGGCATTCAGACTTGGAATTCGATTCGCTGCCTCGACTTCCTGGAGCAGCTTCCGGATGTCGACGGCAAACGCATGGCAGTCACCGGCGGCAGTGGTGGCGGAACACAAACGATACTTCTGTGCGCGATCGATCCGCGACCGATCGCGGCTTTCCCGAACGGGATGGTCTCGACTTCGATGCAGGGCGGCTGCACTTGCGAGAACTGCACGCTGCTGCGAGTTGATTCGGGCAACGTCGAACTCGCGGCATTATTCGCTCCGAAACCGCAAGCCATGACGGCGGCGAACGACTGGACGAAGGAGATGATGTCGAAGGGCTATCCGGAGCTTCAACAGCTCTATGCGATGTATGACGTGAAAGACAATGTCTACTGCCGCGAGATGCTGCACTTCCCGCACAACTACAACTACGTCAGCCGCGCGACGATGTACGACTGGTTTAACAAGCACATGCAACTCGGTCTCGATGGCCCCGTCATCGAGCAGGATTGGGAGTTGCTGACGCCAGAAGAGTACACGGTTTGGAACGACGAACATCCCAAGCCCGCAGCCGGCGAGCAATACGAACGCAGCCTCACCAAATACATGGCCGAGCAATCCGACAAACAAATTGCCGCGCTCGCGCCGACCGATGCGAAGTCGCTGCAAAAGTTCCGCGAAGTCGTTGGCGGTGCGTTCCGTTCGATCATCGGTCGCGATGTACCGGCCTTTGATGACATCCAGCGGACGAAAGTCCACAAGGAGCAACGCGCCGGTTACATCTACTTCGCCGACTTCCTGCGTTTGACAAGTAAGGGAGAAGAGATTCCGTTCATCTCGCTGTATCCAACCGGAACGACTTGGAACGGTGACGTCGTGATTTGGGTCGACGGAGTCGGTAAGCGGGGCTTATTTAATGACTCGGGCGAATTGCGTAACGAAGTCCGACGCTTGGTCGACGGCGGGGCATCGATCGTCGCACCGGATCTGTTTCAACAAGGCGAGTTTCTGCCGGGCGATCAGCCACTCATCGAGCAAGCCGTCGTCAAGAATCCCCGCGAGGCAGCGGCCTACACGTTCTGTTACAACGACACGGTCTTCGCGCGCCG
>CAUJKL010000269.1 GCA_963204995.1 Planctomycetota bacterium
CGACTTCCCCCAGCGATCTTCCATAACGCGAACGATCTCGCGTTCGATATCTTCTTCGGAGAGGAAGCTAGGCATGAGCTAGCTCCTCATTCTCCGATTGCGTTTTCGGTGAATCACACTCTGTAGGCACGTAGGATTCAATGTCCAATTCATCAACTCTCAAGCGGCCAGAGATAAGCCTTCCAAGTTGCATCTTGCGAGTTTCCACCAGCACTTGGTTGTGTTTGACAAGCAGCTCAATTTGTCTGTCAATTGGCTTAGCGAGATTCTCGAATCGGTTTTCCACGTCATTTGGAGGCTGGAACACCTTAAATCGTGCTAACTCAGTCTTTCCGACTGAATTGAATATGGCACCATTGCCAATGATGTCCTCATTAGAAAACACGGCCTTCAATAGATAGAAAAGATACGAATTCAACCCGCGTTTGTGCCGGAGTGCAGCTAAACCGCGGCCGATAATCATCTCGCAATCTGCAATATTCAATCGCCCGACGGGAGCACGCACACTGAAGAGAATATTACTTGGCGATGCTCGGCGTCCGTCGACGCTACACCATGTTTCTCTCTTCGGAAACCGAAACCCATAAGTGCCGACTCCTTGATTAAATGGAAGTCCCTCGCCAACCTCGTTGTAAAACTCAGATTTTGGGCTTTGTCCCATCGTGAAGTCGCAAATGCTTGCAAGCGTTGTTTCCGCCCAATCTTCCGGGACACCTTTGACGAGCTTTGTGTTTTGGTGTCCGGGGAATCGCATTCGGATGAACCATTCGCGGTAGATTTCCTCGGCCATCCGTTCGAGGATCGCGATCCGCCGCCGGTTGTTCTCAATCAAGTCGTCGTAAGCCGATAAGATCCCCGCAATCTTTCGCTGTGTTTCAACGGGGTAGGCAGGAACCTTGATCGCTAGCAGTTTGGAAACGCTCAAGTTGTCTTGCGTTGCGCCCATCGTGATTGAGCGGATTCCCGATTTGATGGAATCAAGAAAGTATTTGATGAATCGAACGTCACAGCGTTTCGGATTCGCAGAGAAGCTAATGACGCTATCCGGGAAGCACGCTCGGATTCCGAGAATTGCGCTGTCTCCGGTATTTACTCCTGCGTTGACGATGCAAAGAACGCCGGGCTCCCAAAGTTTGCTTTGTGTTAAACCGGCCTCGCTGTAGGTCTGACTAAACGACGAAACATACAGGTCGCTGTTTGTGATGTCAGCGGTTTGAATAAATGGATACGGACCTCCGTACAGCGCAGGATCGTTGCGAGGCCGATGCCGAGATTTTCCTCGACCTACCTTCCCAAAATAATCTAGTGGCTTTCCTTCCAATGCCATTGAGATCCATTCGCCTTGGTGTACATCTACTTCGCGCAAACCAATAGTTTACGCGATGCACATCAGACGATGGAATGCCAGCAGAGCCGCTGCGCTCAAGAACTTACCCGCCAGCGACTACCATCCCAGTCTCTTCCTTCGGCTTGAGCTCAAACGGATCGGCGATGCTCTTTCGACCGAAGCGATTTAGCATCGCGGCGACATCGTCGTAGTTAAGATTTTCCTCTCGTACCGTGCGCTGCACTTCTGGACGAGCGAAGCTTGGAATACGTACGGCGAAGAAGGGCCACAATTCGGAAGAACGATATTCTTTGTCGATGTCGGGAAATGGAACTAACGGCTTTACCTTGTCCTGAGCCTTGAACTCCTTGGTGTAGAACATCCGCCAGCCCTTCGCATCATGGCAAAGGACAAGCACAGGAAGCTTGCCATAGAACAGCAAGAACACTGCGTCCGTGGAACGATCAATCGACTCTTCACCACGACCGGAAGAAACACCGCGAAAGTGGCGCAAGATTTTGTCAAGCATCTGTCGGGGCTCCCTTGAGTACGAGGCGAAATTGTTCTGTACGGTATTCAACTAGTCGGCAAATCCAAGTCTGCCGCAATGGCGAAATCAATCGGCTGAACTCTCCATTGAGTATATCCTTTACCAAATCCACGGGCTCCGCGTCGATACTAGCCAGAATGTCCACGTCGCTACGGGCGTCTGGATTTCTTTCGAGCACCGAACGCAAGAGTGCGTAGTGGTTCACTCGCCCTTGACCGGCTGCGCCGATTTTCGAGTACGAGTGCCGGCAGTACTTGCGAAGTTGGTCGATAGGCCGACGTCCCTTCTCTTCAAGATTAGACAAACCAGACTCGGAGTGGTTCCAAAACAAGGCTCTCGCTGTATCGAATATAGGGCAAAAGCGGGGTGTTTGCTGTCCTAAATGGTCGCAAATCACGCCCCAATTGAAGAAATGTCGATCATTATTTCCGATTAGGGCGTCGAAGGCTAGCATTCGGTGGAAGCCTTGCAGGATCGCGTCTGCATCGTTTGGGAGCATGTCACGGATCGACTCGGCGGCGAAATCGTAGTCGAAGTATTCAGGCGATTTGTCTTCGTCTTCGACACCTTGGACAAATTCCTTGTCATGGTCCTCTAAGTACGACGCAAAAATGTCCGCACCGTGCAATAAGTACTGCGTACCTCGTAAGAAGTAGCGACTCATAAATCGCAGTTGCCCACGAACATGTGCAAGACGCGAGTCAGCGACTTCGAGGTTCAAACCTTGACCGATCCGTGTGATGAGATGTTCGGTGATCGATTCATTGGGATACCACTTGTGTCCGACCTTTGCGATGTAGCGAGGCCACGATTTACGCTTGGCCTTCTTGCAACCGCGCGCACCGTATTCGTAGACGCCGAGAAAGTCCTTCGGAGCATCGCCCGTCATCGACTGGTTAATCTTGTGCCAATGCCCTTGCTTCAAGTTTGGGCAACAAGAGTGAGGAGTGATTGCGAACTCGCTGCTGTTAACGATCGGGGGTACGTCGATCAAAGTTACTCGTCTCCGATCAACTGCTTGACGTTGTGACCGATCACGGCAGCGAGCTTGTCGGCTTCCTCATCGAGCGACTCTAGTTCGGCCTGCATGCCTGCCAAATCTTCGATGAATTCCTCTTCTGTTTTGCCATCTTCTTCGATAACGACACCAACGTATCGACCTGGATTGAGCGAGTAATCTTGCTCCTTGACTTCATCCAGACCCGCCAGCTTGCAGAGGCCCGTGACATCTTCGTACTTCGCGGCGGGGAATCGTTCTTGCAACCAAGCGACGTGACCGAAGTAGCTTTCCGCATTGCGAATCTCATTGTGCAGGCGATCGAGGCGACGTTTGAGTTCCTTCATGTCGCGATCGACGCTGAACCGTTTGCCTTCCGCTTTGGCTTGCTCTGACTTGTGCTTTTGATGTGAGCGAACGACACGATCCAGTTGTTTCGACTGTACGTGTAGGCCTTCAAAGAATGGAGCCAGCGATTCGGCGAGCTTTCGCTGTGCCTTGTTCTGTGCACCGACCTCGGATTCTTCGCCGTGTTTCTCAAGGTACTTGTCGTAGGACTTGCGAAATTTGCTCAGTTGCTTCCAAGCTCTTACCAATCCCGAAACAGCTTCTTTTGCGGCGGCGACAATCTCGGGCGTTCCGTCCAAGACTTCGATCAGTTGGTCGGCGATTTTTTCGACGCGTCCGTCGGTCGCATAAAGTTGTGTGAAGCCGCTCGCAAAGTACCGACCAATCAACGCAGTGAAAGCTTCGCGATCGCCTTTTCGTAGATGAGAGATGATGGCGATGTTGGCAATTTGCTCTTCGGAGAATTCGCGATGGGCGCGGTCAATCTGGGTGAAGATGTTTCGCGCGTCAATGAATAGAATTCGCTCGTCTTCCTTGGCTTTGTCGAAGAACCAAAGCGTCGCCGGCAATGTCACCGTGTAGAACATGTTCGACGGAAGTGTCATCATGCCGTAGATCAAGTTGTTTTCGATCAGCCGCTGACGGATTTCCGCCTCACTGTGCCGTGCGTCGGACGCACTGTTGGCCATGACCAAGGCGGCACGGCCGGTTTCGTTGAACGAAGTGGCAAATAGGTTGATCCACAGATAGTTCGCATTGGGAACTGTTTCTTTTCCCTCGTCGGCCTTTTTGGTCTTGGTCTTCTTTTGGGGAATTCCATATTCGTTGAATCGCTGGTCGTCGCGGACACGACTGAGATTCACGTCATCGACGTTGAATGGCGGATTAGCGAGGACGAAGTCGAATTTTCCGTAACTGTCGACCAGGTCTTCGTAGTAGCTGTTTCCTTTCTTGACCTCGCCGCGGAGTCCATTCACAGCAAGGTTCATTTTGGCAAGATTCACCGTTTCGCCCGTCTTCTCTTGCCCATAAACGAAGATGTCTTCCCGAGAGGATCTGTCCCTTGTCGCCTCATGGTGCTCTTGGACAAACTTGACCGACTGAACGAACATGCCGCCGCTACCGCAGGCTGGGTCAAACACTTTGCCGCCATGTGGTTCGATGATTTCGACCATTACGCGGACGACGCTCTTGGGCGTGAAGAACTCTCCACCGCCTTGGCCCTCGGCCAACGCAAAGTTGCCGAGGAAATATTCGTAGATCTGACCAAAGATGTCGCCCTCAGCATCGGCGGGGATGTCGGCAAACGTTTTGAGCAAGGACTTGAGCAGCGTCGAAGAATTGTCAGGCATCAACTCGAAGTACTCGTCCTTTGGCAAGACGTCTTCAAGCTCAGGTTTGTGCTTTTCGATCGCGGTCATCGCGTCTTTGATTTTTCGCGCGATGTTTTCCTTTTCGGGGAGCTCCAGTAGATATTCGTATCGTGCTTCGTCCGGAAGATAGAAACCGCACTTCGCGATCGCGATTTCTTCCACGGGTTTCTCGCGCCGCGTGCCTTGAAGCTTAAGAAATTCGGTGTTGATCGCTTCTTCGCTTCGCCGGTAAATGTTGTCCGCAAACCGCAGGAAGATGAGCCCAAGAATCGGTGTCGAGTATTGGTTGGACTTAAGTCCGGAGTTGGCACGGAGATTGTCGGCAGCACTCCACAGTTGGCGTTCAAGTTGTTTGAGTTGATCTCGGTTCATGCGGCGGCGCTTCCAACTGCAAACGGTTTCTTACTATTGGGCGCAGGGCTCTGTCGAACAAGGATTGGGAACCGAGGGTCTATTCATCCACAATTCTTCGGACCTATACTGTCGACGAATGTTGACTGTCCAGTGCAACCTGCGCTCGGCAACAATCTAGCGGCGATACGCCTCTGGAACAACGGGACAAGCGAGTTGAGCACATCCGTCACGCCTCCACTGGGTACGAAATTGCGTGAGCTTCGGCACGCGAAGGGGCTTACTTTGCGCACGCTTGCCGACCGGGTTGGAGTTGGATTCACCTATCTATCGAAGATCGAGAACGGCAAGCTCGAATCGGGTCATGCACCGTCAGAACAACTCATCCAAATTCTGGCAAGAGAGTTGAACGGCGATGAACGCGAACTTTTGTTGCTGGCGAACAAAATCCCAGAAACCATCCGCCGACGGCTAAACGAACGCCCAGCAGCGTTCGCAGTCCTCGCCGAATTGGATGACGAGAATTTGGATAAGATCGTCAGAAAGGCAAAGCGTCTCGCGAAGTGAGCAGTACGCCTGCAAAGCGATCAGTGAAGAATTCTGCTTCCGACGGAGGTCGTGACGGACAACTCTGCCACTTCGACTCCCAAGGTCAACACTTGAAGGACATGACCGCCTTCGGGAGATTTGATTTTGTAACAGAAGCTCTCAAAGTGGAATTCATGTGGCTCGCCGTTGTCGTCAATGAGTTCCACTTCGGCGTTGCCAATGGGGCCGCCTCGCTGGTAACCACAGTAGTCGTTCAGTTCTGCAAACAGACTGATTTCTGAAACGGTACCGAAGCGATGGCGAAACTCGGGAGACTGGATGACATACCGACAAGGATCAAGAGCATCAAACTCATCCGACGGATGCTTCGGGTGCTCGCTGACGATGCCGACGATCGATTTCTGGCCTCGATACTCCTCGACCATTCGCCAAAGTGTTGATGTTTGAGAATTGCCGAACGTTGTCGCCAGTGACCGAAGTGATGCAAGGCTGATCGAAGAGTCCATCAACTCCTCGACAAACCTATCTTTCATGAACGCGATTTGGCCTGCGGCATAGTTAGCTTCCGCTTCAATGGTCTTGTGGCAGCTAAGGCTCAATTCTGTGCTGCTGTCGCCGAGCAAGTAGTCTTGGTGCCATTCGCAGAGTTTGTGTCCGCACTCGTGGGCCTTGCTCCACTTGAACTTTGCTCGGTGCTGTTCGCTATCGATCAGTATTCGATTGTCGTCCCAGAAAAGCAGCCCCTTGAGCCCCAGCTTCTTGATAACGCGGCCGAGTATGGTTCGAGACGAAAGCAGGTTCTTGCCCGCAACTTTGATCGAATGAACGACTTCGCGCACGTTGCTCGGATCGCTTCCCTGGTAATACTGCAAATCCAGCTGCATTTGCCTGATGACGTCGTCCATCTTCAAGGGCGGCTCCACGCCTTTCAGGTCACGTAATAGCCGTTCTACCGACCGGTCGATTCGACGTCGCTCGCTTTTTCCTACAACTGGATTCTTCATTGTTCGATCGCTATTTGAGTTGTTTGATTAGGTCTTGGAACGCTTGGCGTTCTTCTTTCGTTAATGAATCAAAATTCGGATCCGCACATGCCGCAATGCGTAGTGAGGGCCCGCAATCCGCTTCTTCCTTTGAACGCGACAGACCCGCGAGAGCCTGAACTTTCTTGGGTTGAAGCTTGAAGTATCTGGCGATGACCGAAACCGTCATTGGTGAGGCTATGTTCTCGTGAGAAGTTTCGATCTCGTGGATGTCTTCCGGATCCAAGTCGGTGTCGTTCGCAAGCTTTTCGAGAGAAACCTTCTTCTTGGTCCGCAGCAACTTCAAGAAGTTCCCAAACTCCGAAGGAGTAGATGATTGCCTCACCCGATCTTCGATTCGCCGAAGCACTTCATCGGCATCAGCAATTGACTCGGGTAATTCGTGTTCTGTAGTTCCGAGCATGATCTCCATGTCTCTGACCGCTTCCTCGGTTTGAGGAAACAGATCGTCGATTGCCGCATTTGTGTCTCTGATGGCTCTTTCGACCTCGGACGTCGACAGTCTGTCATTTTGCAAGTTCATGTTCTTGCTCCTGGTGGTGCTCATTGAGCAGCGTGGTGAGGGGTTGGGTTAGGGTTTTAAGAGCGCGACGGTAAATGGTGCGAATGTGGTCGGGATTCTTGATATTCCATTCCGCACAAAACTCCTCGACGTACTCCGGCGTCGGTTTTGAATCGCCCGATTCGGGATCCAGAAACTTGGTCTTGAACCAAACGACAGCGGCATCGCGAGGATTCAAGGTTGCCTCAACTACCTGAAACACACCGACCCGAAGCCGATTCTGCCGCATGCTGACAGCGGCCGGTTCAGAAGGTGGCAATTCCAACTCATCGGAATCGACTGGGAGATTGTTCGCCTTTGACTTGAGCTTGTCTCGGACCAGATTCCCGGCGATCCCACCCAGCCAAGCCCTTGTCCTCTGAGAGGACGAAAGCTTCATTGAAGTCTTGGCAGGATCGAATTGCTCACCAGCTCCAAACCAGACCTTGGTAAAGATTTCCTCAACGAGGTCTTCAGCATCAATGGCAAATCCGACCAACGATTCTTTGGCATTCTTGGCAATTTGATGCAGGTATTTTGCATGCCGCTGATGAAACAACCGGAAGGCCTCCTCGGCCTCGTCTCGACTTGTCTCTCGCAGCGCCATTTGGCGAAACAAATGTGAATCTGGGGGGTCTTCGAACACGATATGCCTCCATGATTTTAGTCGAAGTGAGACGGTCTCTATGAAGTATACGAATAGCCGAGACACAAAACCTTCCGTTGAGGATCGGTTGCCGGGTCCCGTTACGGCCTGTCGTAGCCTGAGTGATGGCGGTGGTTAAGACCGCTCGGGTTCAAATCCTTGGGAACGACGGAGAAACACTCAAAATGTCGAACGAATCACAGACTCGACCAATTCCCGACGAGATCGAAGATCTGGAGGTTTGCTGCCGCGAAGGGCGACCTGCCCGATGTGTGCGGCGATACCGAATTCGGATTGATCGGCAACAGCACGTTGTAAACGTGACGTGCATGAATGGCCGGCAACTCCTTGAGATCGCCGGCAAATGTGACGTCACAAAATGGAAGATTTTCCAAAAGCTTTGTGGACAGATGCAAGAGATCGGTCTCGATGAAGACGTCTGCTTCACCACTCCTGGCGTTGAGAAATTCAAAACTATGCCCCTCGATCAAACCGAAGGGCAGCGATGAGTTTACGGCGCGACGTTTTGCTGCCTCCCGGAGACGTCGAGTTTTTGGATTCGGCGTTTCCTAAATGGGAGGCGATTAGGAATGGTGCCGCCACCTGGCTTCTATTGCCTGAATTCACGGTACCGGATGGATACAACCACAATTCTGTCACGGCTTCCCTCCGCTTGGAGGCGGGCTACCCAGACACGCAAATTGACATGGTTTATTTCAGTCCATCACTCACGCGAAAAGATGGAAAGGCAATTGGTGCGACTGGTAACTGCCAGCTAATCGATGGCCGTCAGTTCCAGCGATGGTCGCGGCACCGCACGCCTGGCAACCCATGGCGATCGGGCGTTGATGACATCGAAGCGCACATAATCTTGGTTAAGCACTGGCTCGAAAGGGAATTTGCAAAATGAGTGACGACGTGATTTTCCGTCTAACTGGGCAACAGCACGCGAAGCTACGAGCACACTTGTTTCCGGGTGACGGGCTCGAAGCGGTTGCGTTGGCCCTGTGCGGCCGGCGGCAAGGCAAAGGGCGACACTGTTTGAGCGTGTCAGAAATTATCTTGATTCCGCATGGTCGCTGCGAGCGCTTCCCGGATCGAGTGACATGGCTGACCGAATTCTTTGAGCCGCTTCTAGTTGAGGCCGCAAAGCGTGAGATGGCGGTCGTTAAGCTCCATAGTCATCCAGGAGGCTACGGGCGGTTCTCTGGCTACGATGATCGATCCGACCGCGATTTCTTTGACACCACGGAAAGTTGGACGGAGTCAGATGATCCACACGGTAGCGTTGTGATGCTTCCCAGTGGCAAAATGTTCGGCCGAGTTGGAATGGCTGGTGGATTCCAGCTGATGACCGCGATTGCAGTCGCCGGAAATTCGATCGAGTACTGGTCCGACGACGACGAATCTTACGTGCCAGACTTCGCCGATCGGCACGCTCAGGTCCTCGGCGCGGGCACGTTTTCCAAGTTGCGTCGACTTCGGGTCGCGGTTGTTGGTTGCTCAGGAACTGGATCGCCAACCATTGAACAGCTGTTTCGACTGGGTGTCGGCGAAATCGTGCTTATCGACCCCGACAAGCTCGGACCTGAGAACCTGAACCGGATTCTTAACTCGCGTGGACGACACGCCCAGGCCGGAACACTCAAAGTGGATGTTTCGGCACACGCGATCGAGGATACGGACCTTGGCACGACGGTTATTTCTTTGCCCATCGATATATGCACGCCCGAGGCAGTTGAGACGGTAGGAACATGCGATGTCATCATGGGGTGTGTCGATAGTGTCTTTGCTCGCCACTTGCTCAACAAGATCGCTTCGACTTACTGCATTCCCTACATCGACATTGGTGTTGGGCTCCGAGCCGATGGTAACGGAGGAATTGAACATGCAACCGGCGCAGTTCAATATATGCAACCGGATGGCACTAGTCTTTTGAGCCGAAATGTCTTTTCACAGCTAGACATCCAGTCGGATATTCTGCGTCGTACCGATCCAGAGGAGTACCGCTCTCGGCTAAACGATGGCTATATCAAGGGCGCTGAGGTTAGCAAACCAGCTGTCATCACGATCAACACCATTTTCTCTGGCTACGGTGTCTGGGAGTTGCTGTGCCGCATGCACGCGATTCGAGACGACGGGAATCCTGAATTCGCAAATCAGCGCTGGTCACTTTCTGGCAACATCTACGATCACGAGGAAGACGGCGATCGTTGTCCGGTTGTGTCTCGATACCTCGGTTGCGGCGACATGGTGCCGCTGCTGGGCATGCCTGAACTCTCACCGGGAGTGACTCCAGCTCATGCAAATCATTAAGAGACTTTGGTCCTGGGCCTGGAGTTGGACGTCGTTCTGGGAGAGACGGTGGAAGCCCCGAACGGTTGACGACGCTCCCGACGATCCGAATGACAAAGTTATCTATCTCGTCGAGGAAGATGGCAAGGTGTGGCAGGTAGTGATGGCCTGCCCGTGTGGTTGCAAGTCGCGGATTCAACTGTGCTGCGTTCCCGGCTCTCGACCACAATGGACATTCGACGTTCATAACGACGGTACCGTCACCCTGCATCCGTCCGTTTGGCGAACAGTCGGTTGCCGAAGCCACTTTTTCCTCCGCAACGGGCGTATCATTTGGTGTTGATCAACCGAGGTCTCAAAATCTCTCGTGCCCGCTTCTGCGTTAACCAGACGTGCGACGTTAACCGAGACTTTTCCTACCAAGTCGACTCGTCGTCCGGTCATCGCAGCTAACCCGTCTTCCATCGTGGCCAGGTCCCGGAGTCTCCACGTCGCGGTCGGCTCGAAGGAAATCAATACATCGATTTTTGGGGTCAAAGTCGTCGCGCAGGACTGACCCGAACAGCGATGGTTCGGTGATCTTCCAACGGCGAGCAAAGTTGGCGACCGTTAGGAACCAACTGTTCCAACCTCGCACCGATGTCTGCCATGAGAGAGCGTCTGAGAGCGGTTGCTTTCGGGGGCCGAACCCAACCAGGTTGTTAACCCCGAGGGGGCTGTTAAACAGAGAGCGCGAGAGTTCGCGGGGAGTTGTGAGAGCGCACGGAAGCAACCAAGGGTCGCGGCGTTCTCGCTCGCGGGTGTGGATTCGACGGGCCAGCGTTGGCCTGGCCAGTTGAAAATTCGATATTGACACGGGTCTTAAGGTGGTGAGTAGGATGGCAGTTGTCTGTCATTTTGCGCAATTGGCATGTTGGCTCGGAGGCCACTGATGTCGAATTTGGCTTTGTCGGAAGAGATGGTTCGTGATGATCGGCAAGGGATGCTCGATGCTTATCGCAGCCGCTCCAAGCAATTGGCCCGATGGCTGTTGATTAGCCGCCAGCAAGTCAAGGAAAAGTATCGTGCAACCAAGGTCGAGTTAAACCGAGTAAAAGTGCGAGTTTCGGACATCTCCAAGAGTCGAGACAAGTGGAAGGCGAGGGCCGAGTTCTCGGGCCAAGAATTGGTTGAGATGAAAGCCGAGGTCGAGCGATTAACGGCTTTGATCGATCAAGCTCCACGCCCTCAAAAAAAGTGAATCGCAGTCCAGCTTGACGATCGCGATTCCGCCAGGTTCGTCGATCAACGAGCGACATGCGAGCGATCGCCTTGCTGCCCGTAGAGAAGTCTTCGCAGGAGATCGTCTATCAACAGCTTGAAACGCTGAGGATCGAGACGGGGATTACACCCCAGGGGTTGCTCAGCGACGGCGGCAGCGACTTGACCGGCGGCATCACGAGAT
>CAUJKL010000270.1 GCA_963204995.1 Planctomycetota bacterium
GTTACGGTTCAGTGCCGATGGAAAATGGCTGGCGTCGGCAAGCGATGATGGAACGTGCCGCGTTTGGCAACTCGGCGACTCGCCGCCAGAGGAATCCGTCGTTTTAGATGACCACGGCGGCGAACCGCTGGAATGTTTGGCGATCGACGGTGGCAGCCGCTGGCTGGCCACTGGCGGCTGGGACGAACGCGTCGTCGTGCGAGAGCTACAGGAAGATCGACTGACGACAATCAACGCGGTCGTTAAGCATGACGGCGATGTCCTGCTGATCGCGTTTACGCCCGACGATCGGTGGCTTGTCAGCGCCGGGCTCGATGCCAGACTGCGTTTGTGGCCGCTAGGCAAGAATGGCATCACCGCCAACGCCACGGACCTGCTGCTTGGCGATAATGAAAATGACTCCGTGGACTGCGAGATCTTCACGCTCAGCCAGGACGGGCGGTGGCTGCTTGCGATCGACATTGATCGTCGACTGCATCGCTGGGATCTTTCGGCTGCGGATATTGCCGCTTCGAGGAAGCTGCTCGCAGCACCCAGCTTTCGCGTTAAGCGATGTCTCGTTTGTCCGTCGACGACCGAGTTGATTCTGGTGGGAGAAGCGGGTGGTGCCGCGACGCTCGATATCTCCGATGATCTTGCCACGCCGGTCATGTTACCGAGTGGGGCGGATGAATTTGAGTCCTTGGCGATCGATGCGGCGGGTGGCACGATCCTGGCGGGAACCACGAACGGTTTCGTCTACGGCTGGCGTCGAGAGGCCGGTCTATTCAAATTGATGTTCCGCTTGGATAAGCACATCGAGGCTGTCGTGGACATCGCGATCAGTGCGGACGGCGAGTGGGCGCTCAGCGGTGGTTGGGACAAAGCCGTCTTCCTCTGGCGAATCGAAGATCGTTCGAGCTTTGCCTCGCCGCTGCAAATGTCAGGTCACATTAAACAGGTTCACGCCGTTGCCATTGATCCGTCGGGGCGCTGGTGCGCGACAGCCAGCGAGGATGGCCAAGTGCTGTTGTGGGATTTGCGGCGCTGTCAATTGATTCAGCGTGCCACCGAGGGACTGCCACCGCCAGGGACTTTAAAGACCGCGCGGCTGCCGCTTACATCGTCAAGAGAGCACGATTCTCCTTCGGAAAGTGCTCGAACTCGTTGCGGCCCTTCTCTTCGCTCCAACGCAGCGCACGTTTGATAAACTGTGCTTCGCTGCTGTCAGGCCAGTACGCCAGAATCGCGACGAGGTGCGTTCGCGCCTCTTTGGTGTCGATCAGGTTTTCCGGCACGTTCCAATCCCCGCTGCGAATACCGGCTAGCATCCAGTGCGCCCGCAGCGCGGCATGGAGCTTACTGTCCGAGTTGACCTGCGCCAGTTGCTGATAGAGCTGGAGCGCGGCCTCATAGTCCTTCTTGACGAGCAAGTTGTAGTCGGCTTCGATCTCTTGCTTGATGAAGCTGTGTTCCGCGCGGTCGCGTTCACGGTAAGCCCGTTTCAGCGCTTCGTTAAAGTCTCGTATCGCGATCTCCGCTTGCTCGGATTTGCCCTGGGCGGCGGCCCGCTGCGCCTGGTTGAACAGACAGTTTGCAAGCAACAAGTGCGCGAACGGGTTGCGGACATCTTCCTCCGACGCCTTGGTCAGGCTCGCCGCGGCGCGTTCTACCAGGTCGTGTCCTTCCGAACTGTCAATCGCGTACGCCAACGCTTGCTCCAACGCTTCGAATCCCGCCAACAGATCACTGCGTGCCTCGACCGAATTCGCGACAGGAATGATGAGCTCACGATTCGAATTTATTCCGCCCGGCATCAAGTTCACGGCGGCGACGAGTTGTTCGACGCGTTTCAGCGTGGAAGCGCCACGGACAAGCTGTGTTACCAAATCACCGGCTAACATCGTTTCCGGATAGCTGGCTTGCGTGACGGTCTTCGCCTCGACCAGCGGCGTTTCGCTGCTGGGCGAATAGATCGCCGTCTGGATGCGAACGATATCGAGTGCCGAGCGGTAGTTGCCCCACACCACATAATCGGCACGAAGCCGGGATGCCAACGTCGCCAGCAACTCGCCTTCCGGTACGTTGGCGGAACGCAGACGCCGCAGCGCCCGGTCGATATCGACTGGGCTGCTGACTTCGACGCGTGGGATAAGCTGGAACTTCTGGCGCAACTCCGTGGCCAGTTGCACCGCGCCTTCGTCCGGATCGAACGACATGTTTGCCAGTGGAAGGTGCGGTAAAATCGCAATGCGCAACCGTCCGGTGGGTGCCGTCACCAACTTGTCTTGCTCCGCGGCTTGTCGTGCTTGTTCGACTTGCTCGCGCGTGATCTGCCCGATGCGAGCGTGTTCGACGCGCTGCTTTTTGGCGGCTTCGACCAACGCGGCGCGAATGTCGGGATACGAAAGGTCGAGCATCAAGCCGTCCGTACCCGTGGCCAACGCGCTCATGAACGCCCGCGTCCGATCGAGAACTTGTTCGTAGACCGCTTGCTCTTCCTGCCGGCTCGTACAGAGGACACAACTGATCTGCACATGCTCGCGCTGCGCCAGATCGACGAGCAAGTCCGTGTCGTAGCGGCGACGGGCTCCCGAGTCGGTCTCGGAATCAACAAAGTCGGCATCGTACGGTGGTGCGTCGGCGAACAGGATCAGCCAGCGCGTGACGTCCTCGGCGTCAGACCAATTCAGCTTACTCAACGCTTCGTGGACTCCCAAGTCAGCCAGTTCCGGGAAGTACGGAGCTCCCGTCTCCGGCGTAAGGCGTTGAAAGGCTTGTTCGACCAAGGTGACATCGTTGGTGAATTGGTTCAGCAACAAACTGGCTTCGCCCGAGGGCGCGCCGGAATCGCGAAACACGACAACCGCGAAGGAGACCTTGTCGCCCTTATAGTTCCGCAAGTCCGCCACCATGTTCCGCAGCGACTTCCTCACAGCTTCGATATCCGACGCCATGCTGTCCGTGCCGTCGACGACCAGCGCGATCTCCAACGCCTGTTGGCTGGATTCGACAAGGTCGAGGAAGCTGCGTTGCAGCAAACCCATCGTCTTCTGCTCAGGTGCCCGCCGAGGGTTGAAGATCGATTCCAAGGCGACACCCGCGACAGAACCGCCTGGTTGAGCCATCGTCGGTGTTGACGCGGAGCAGACTGCGAGCGCGACGAAGAAAAGCCATATTGTGCGAGTGGGCTTCATGATGTGACCTACTGAGCTGAGTTGAGAGTCCTTCGTCGACCACGGGCCGGTCGCGGTTCCTATTGTCTGACGCGACCACGGAACGTTCCTAATCATCATACCGTTTCGGATGTTTTTCAGCATCGACCACCCATTCGGCTCGCTGGGCGTGTTCATCTTCGACGGCACCACCATCACGCTCGAACCCACGCCGCAACTGAAACGGGCTCTCCCACCGGCCACGAACCAACGCGGAGAATCGGTCTGGCCGGTGGCTATGCTGATGATCGCCAACGACATGCAAAGCGGCTGTGCCTTGCTCCCGCAGATCGATCCCCCTGTACGGTCCGAAGCACAGCAGCGAAGCTAGGCATCGTGCGATCAATTA
>CAUJKL010000271.1 GCA_963204995.1 Planctomycetota bacterium
GCACCATCTCGGCGGCATCCGCGTCGCCGGCGGTCGCTTTCTGCTCCCACGATTTGAAGGCTTCCGAGTGTGTACAGGCGTTCGTAAACGTCTCGTCAGGCGTAAAGTTGAGGATGTACTTAAACTTGTCCGAGCGAATCGAGCGAATTCCAAAGTACGACGATCCATTGATGATCCCGCGCGTCGTCATCTCGCCAAACACAAAGTCTTTATGCCGCGATGTTTCTCCGAACAGAACGGGCAGGAGACTTTTGCCTTGCAAGACAGCCGCAGGCTTGCCGCCGGCGGCATCAATGAACGTCGGCAGGATGTCGATGTACTCGATCAACGCATCGCTCACCGAGTTCGCTTTCACGTGCCCCGGCCAACGGACAAGACACGCGCTCTGCAAGCCCGTGTCGTAGCAGGTCCACTTTCCAAAGGGAAAACTGGAACCCTGCTCGCTGACCACAACCACCAGCGTGTTCTCGGCCACGGCATGCTTGTCGAGCAGCTTCAAGCATTCGCCCACCTGCCAATCGTAGTAAGTGATCTCCGCGAGATACTTCGACATGTCCTCGCGCGTTTCTTTCGTGTCGACGAAGTACGGCGGGAGTTTTACTTTGGCCGGCGGGTATCGGGAGGCATCGCCTTTGTTCCACGGACTGTGTGGCTCGTTGGAACATGCGAACAAACAGAACGGCGTCTCGCTCGTCTTGCACTCTGAAAGCAACGAGTCAATCACGTCCAAGTCGGGATTGTTGTCTTTGCCAGAATATTCAAACGGAAAGCTTTTCTGCGGCGAGATATGACGCTTGCCGCTCAATGCCACTCGATAGCCAAGCGGCTTCAGGTAATGCACCACGCTTTTCGTTCCGTCTTTCACGAATGTGTGATTCGGATACGCACCACTCTTCACCGGATAGAGACCGGTGTAGATGTTGTGGCGCGTGGGAGAACACATTGGCGCGGATTGAAAGCACTGGTTGAACTTCATCCCTTCGCTGGCCAGGCGATCGATGTTCGGCGTGTGAGCCTGACCGCCGTAGCAGCCAATGTCTCGGAACGTGCAATCGTCGGCGATGATGAACAGGAAGTTCGGTTTTGGGGCAGTGGCGAACGCGACACTCGCTAAACATGCGGCCGTTGCCAGGGAGAGGATCATCGCTTTTTGCATATGAGCGGGTCTTTCGAAGGGTAAGCTGAACGGTTGTCGAATGAAAATTGCACTTGCTGGCGCGTACGGCACCTACCGCTGGGCCGATACCGTGGGGTAAGCTTCCAGCTTGCCATTATGTGATAGGTGGCAAGCTGGAGGCTACCCCACGTCATTTACCGGAGTCGTCGAACATGCGGATCGCCAGCGGTGGTGTACAACACGAAACGAACACCTACGCCTTAACGCCAACAACACTGGCGGATTTTGTGCGAGATAGTAACTGTGGTGCGGAGTTGTCGGGCGGCGAAGTAATCTTCGACCGCTTTCGCAATACCGGCACGATTCACGGCGGTTACATAGCTGGCGCGGAAGCGGCAGGCGTGGACTTGCTGCCTTTGCTGTGTGCGCGAGCCCAGCCGTCGGGCATCGTAGAACAGCAATCCTTCGAGACGATGCTCCGTTGGTTTCTCGAACGATTGCAGCAAGTCCTGCCTGTGGACGGCGTACTGCTCGATCTGCACGGCGCGATGGTCACCCAACAGCACGAAGACGCCGAAGGGGCTTTTATCGAAGCCGTGCGCAAGGTCGTCGGTCCCGAGTTGCCAATCATTGTGACACTCGACTTACACGCCAACATCACGGCCAAGATGGCTGAATTATCCAATGTGATCATCGGCTTCGACACTTACCCACACGTTGACATGCACGAACGCGGACGTGAGGCAGCCGAACTGCTGATACGTATAATTCGCGGCGAAGTTACACCCGTGCAAGAGTTTCGGCAGTTGCCGCTCGTGACCATGCCGCCCATGCAATGCACGTTACGCGAGCCGATGCAATCGCTGATGCAGCGAGTTCATCGATTCGAAGAGGAGCCCGGGATCTTGACGGCGACGGTCGCGATGGGTTTTCCGTTCGCCGATATTCATGACGCAGGCGTTTCTGTTCTCGTGACGACCAACAATGATCGCGAACTCGCCCGACGCAAGGCAGACGAACTGGCGAGTTGGTTATGGGAACTGCGTGACGAGCTTCAGCCACAATTGACTTCGATCGAAGACGTGATCCGGTTCGTCGAAGAACGTTCTAGCGATGGACCGACGATCTTCGCGGACGGCTCGGACAATCCGGGAGGCGGAGCGCCGTGTGATGGGACGGTGGCGTTGCAGGCGATGATCGATGCCGGCTTTGCAGGCGGAGTCGTGGGTGTCCTGTTCGATCCCGAAACTGCCGCTCAAGCACATCAAGCAGGTGTTGGAAGTACGATCCATGTGCGACTCGGCGGCAAGACCGACGATCGACATGGCGCGCCCGTCGTGGGCGACGCTTATGTGCGCGCCCTGTGCGATGGCAAATTTGTTTATCGAGGCCCGATGATGCAAGGCGTGGCCGATAACCTTGGGCAAACGGCGACGTTAATTGTCGGCGGAGTAGAAGTCGTCGTCTCGTCTCACCGGCGTCAGTGTTTAGATGCCGAGATGCTGCGGATTGCCGGCATCGAGCCGACGCATCGGCGGCTGATTGTCGTGAAGAGCGCCGTTCACTTTCGAGCCGACTTCGGTCCGCTGGCCGCTCATATATTCGATGCCGACACGCCCGGCATTCATCGACCCGATTTTAAGCTGATCAACTACCAGCATCTGCGTCGCCCGATCTATCCGCTTGATGCCAGTGCAGTTGGGGGCCTGAACATCGGTTGAGCAGATGTCCCACGGCAACCGTGAGACGTGATTTCGCACGGGTTCCAGCAGCGGGCTCGCGCTCAGTCACCGACGCCGATGTCTTGTCCAAACGCCTCAAGAATCAGCTGATTTTCTTCCGCCTCGTGCTGGCGGAGCTGTTCATCGAATTCGGAAAACGTAGCCCCAAGTGAAATGATGGATTGGAAAGAAGGCGCCGCTGCCAAGCATGCAGCGGCATCGCTCAGTTCGCAAATCGTCTCGAACAGCGTCGAATGCTGGGCTCTTAATTGATTGGCTCGATCCACAAGTCGTGGTGCGATGTCGATGGCGTCCTCGAAGTAGCCGTAAGCTTCTTCCAAGGCAAAGTGAAATGCCAGTTGATCCCGCAACTCACCAAGCAGCGCAACGAATTGCGTCGCGTGGTTGCACAGTACGGGAGCGGCCGATGATATGTTGCGAAGGTCGCCCAGCAACTGGTTCAGTTGTACATTGTCGTCTTTGATCTCTTGCAAGAACGCGGCGTTGACGGTTAGTGTTCCGGTGACGGTTGCCATCGTAGTGTCTCCCAGCTTTGGAGCGGCGTGAATCCACGATCTAGTTAGACATCGCGGTCTCGCGGTCTTCTTCTGTTCGGAATTGCTCGCTACCGCGTTCCAAAACTGACTCCCACGAGATGCCTTGTCTTTTGCAGATGTGCATAATATCGGCGAGCAGCGTCGTCATCGCGTCTTCGACGTTGTCACCGCCAAGGCCGTGGCCGAGCCACGTGTAGTGTCGCGAGCGGATGATCTCGTCGATATGAGGCGACCACTTTCGTCGAGAGCGGCGAGCCATGATGTTGCTCCTTTGAACAAGACGAAGTTGAATGGGCTCGTCACGACGGCGCGTCACGCATTTACCACCACACGTCTACCGGGCCGACGCGGACGCGGCCCGAGAAGGGGCCGTAGTTGTAGTACCGATATCGTCCCGTGCCGTAATAGCCGGGTCCGTAACGATAGGGAGTGTAGTTGTACCGATATCGATACGGCGAGTAGTAATACGGTCGTGAATCATATCGATAGTTGGGACGGTAACCGTAACGCCGCGAGTTGTTGCGTCGAGCAACTTGCACGATCTCGACATCCGACGACGTCGCTTGAGTCACGGCGTTCGTGACGTTTGCGGTCGCTGGCGGTTCCGCCTGAAGCGTTGTGCCGCACGTCGTCGCGATCAAAAGCGTCGCAGTAAACATAATCGAGCGTTTCATGATGGTACTCCTTATCCAAATGGCCTTCATCGAAAGTCCCGAGGAGAAGCCTGCATTCTCTGCGGAGTTCGCAGGCTTCTCGATCGGAGTCCTCAGTTCACAAATTGTCAAAACGGTAGTAACGGCAACTTCGGCAACTCGACAGGCACGCGAACGGGTGCGCGTCCGCGCCCTGGCAACACCTGCGGCGCGACGTTCCGCAAGTTGAGCGGAAGGTCCGGGACGTCGCGGCCGACTTGCGGCACTCGAATTCCCGGCAGCTTGGGCAGACGCAAGACTTGCGTGGGCAGTTCAAGCGCTTCGCCAACCGTTGCGTCCACCGCCGCCGCAGTTTGACTTTCGAGTCGCAATCGCTCGCCCGTCAATCCGCGAATCTGGCTCGCGACGCGGGTGACGTTTCGCAGTTGGTCGGCGCTCAGGCGAACGAACTGATTCGCCGAGGCGGTATTCGCCAGCACGTTGTCGAGTGTGTCTCCGAGTACGGCCTGCCCTAAGTACTCGAATTCGGCATTCTGCGTCGCGAAGGCAACCTGATCCGTCAGCGTGTGTCGGGGACGGTAATCGGGATGTCCGACGAAGTACTTGTGCCATCCGATCAGGTTGGTCAGATATTGTGGGCCTCGACTCCAATCGTAATACACAAACAGCGGGTCGTATCCTCGATTCGATCGGTGATACTCGTACCACGGTTGAATTCCCGACGATGCATAGACGTCTCCGTAGTAGTCACCATAGACGTACTGCCCCCAATTCGGATTGACGAACAGATGCAGTAGCAGTTGCATGTCTGAGCTAATCACGGTCGCAGGTGTATAGCGGAAGTCGGTTCCAAACGCGGTGCGGTCGCGGAAGTACACGGGTGCAAAGACTTGCCCTCGGCGGTTCATCGGGTAGTCCCAATAACCGTCGCTGTAAACGTAGCCATGGCGCGCAGGCGTGTATCGGGCGGGAATCCAGACCCAATCGTTTTGGCAGGGAGCCCAATACCCTGGCCGCCATTTATAGCGACCGTCGTTATAGACCCAGTGGCCCGGCGCGTAGAAGTGATGGTTGGATGGTCGTTCCGCCGAGGGTCCACGTTCCTGACTTCGTGGCGGCGGCGGTTGGTAACGCATCTGCGTATTGGCTTCGACCCAGGCACCTGGAACCCAGCGAAAGCCGCCATCGACATCGGTCCAGTAGCCAGGCACCCACTGACGGCCCGGCGGGACATTCCGCCAAACACCGCTGAGCCAGATGAAATCGTCCCGTTCGTTATCAAATTGCCAATACCCCGGAATCCAAATCACGCTCTCGCCAGCGGGTCGGTAGTTCGGCGGTAGTTCTTCGATCGCCTCCGGCGGCCTTCGCTTAATGATCGGCAATTCGACCGGATCGAAGGTCGTCGGGGTTGCGAACGCTTCATGCAGCGGCCCGCGCGTGAGAACTTCGACGTTGGAATCGACACCTGACTCGACACCGGGCGGTGCCTTCAGTCCTTGGGGTTGTGCGAGCGTTGCCCCGGTGGTCATTGCTGCCACAAGCAAGTTGCACGTTACCATGACTGTAAAGCGATGGTAAGTAAACATTCCTCTTTCTCCTATGCGAATTGTTGAGATGCAAACGACGATGGACCGACGAGAGTGTGGCACCGATCATCGTCTGGTGATTCATGCAAAGGTGGCAAAGTCGCGTTACGATGCTGCCACACAAGCCGCAAGAGTCGCATGGGTGGATCTGCGCCCCGAAACTGCCACTGCCACGATGCGGTGAACAAGAGCGAAATCGCGAACGACGTGTGAAGGGGGCGATGTAGTAAGCGAGGCACTAAGCGTTTGAGCAGCCTCGGTGCCGTCTTCCAACTTATGAAACTGCGACGGACACAACGCAGCCACTCCTCGGAAGTTCGCCGATAGTCCTCTGTCCCGTCCACCTGTCCGACGAGATCAAAGTGCGGTGAGGCACACCGAACGAGTTGGTCGTTCGATGGGTAATAGCCTCCCATCACTCGTTCGAGTAAGGCCAAATGGAACCTGTCGGAGAGCATCGGGAATCGGCAAGGAAGTTTCAGCAGATCCTGTGGGTCGGGGCGAAAGCGGTGGAAGTGAATGACGGTTGCCACCATCCTCCCGCTCGGCGACGCGGGATCAAGCAAGCGGTGGCAGTCCTGGAACAACTGTCGATAAACCATCTCCTGCCACCCTAGTGCAGCGTCCCGCGGCTGCACGAAGTGTTCCATGGATCCGTTGGCGACTATGCAGTCGAACTCACCGTCCCACGACCCATCAAGCTCGCGGTAGTCGAGCAGCCGGGCATCGAGCCCGCGCTGACGACAACTCGCGACTTGACGCGGAGACACGGTCAGACCGAGAGCCTGCGCTCCACGCTGCCGAGCCGCTTCCAGCAGCCTGCCGTAACCACAGCCGACGTCGAGCAAACGCGAGTTGGCGGAACACTTCACCTGGTCCAACAGCCACTCGGCTTGATTCCGTTGAGCTTGCTGATACGAGACGGCAGGATCGCCGTGATACATCCCGTCGGTAAGGTCCGTCAGACCGCACACCGGGAACACTAGATCGAGCAAGTCATAACAGCTCACGACCGTGGGCGATGTCCCGCAGCATTGGTCTTCCTGCGATGTCGCTTCCGAACTTCGATGGCGATTCGTAACTCGCGTAACATCTGGTGTTTTCGTAATCATGAGAATACTCCGGTCAAGACAGTTCCTCCACCAAGCGGGCTGGGCGAACGAATCCCTCTTCGTCTCGTCTGAATCACTCGCTGGCAGACGGAGTGTCTTCCGTCGCTTTCTTGAGTTCCGTAGCACTGTTCTCGACGGCTTCCTTGGCCTCTTCCAAACCTTCGTCAATCTTCTCGCCGAGCGAGCGGTCTTCGTTCGACTTCAGTTCGTTGCCAATCTCATCGACGGCTTCCTTGGCCTCGTCACGTAGCTCCTCACCGGCTTCCTGGATTTCGTCGATCGCTTCGTTGAACTTCTCGCCCGTAGTCTCCTTTGGCGGTTCGCAACCGGTGAACGCGATCAAACCGATGGTGACTAAGACGACCGTTAGCAGTTGAATGGAATGTCTCATTGTTCTTCTCCTAGTAAGTGAGGCTCCCAGCGGTAAGCCGCGAGGTGCGGCTGTCAGTTCTTTGGTGTCACGTCAATCGATGACTGCGGCGCGGCGATTCAACAAACCTAGCGCAGCGGAGAATACAGCTCCGCCGATAATGGACCAGATAATCGGAAACTGTTGGCCGCCCACGTCGATGGCAAGAAGTTCAGGCAGGCCAGTCGTGCGAGCCATCCAGGTGCCAAGTAACGCTCCGATGAATCCAAGTACAATCGATACCAAGCATCCGCCGCGTGAGTAACCAGACAGGGCTTGGGCCAAGGATCCGCAAATTGCCGCGATCAACAACAACAAAAAGAATTCAATGATAGTCATCACTTCACCTCTCGATTTAACGACCCAGTGTGTGTCATTGCATCTGCCGTGCCATACCAGTTGGAAGTAAGAGTGGTGTTGAATTCCAAGGTTTTGGTTTGACACCTTTCAAGCTATTCATGGGCCAATCACTTGCCTAAAAAACGCGACGGTTCGTTCAATTCCCGAGTTGAGAAGCAAGCCCAAGCCAACGACTAGAGCGACGGCAATGAAATACATCACGAATTCACTGAAGCCCGTCGTGGCGAACTCACGGTCTTCGTGCTTGAGTTCGGTTGGTTTCGTTGGCTTCCGGTGTCCGGTTGTCTGCGTTTTCGCCATGGCTGGCTCCTCGCTGCACCAAACGCTGCGTGCATAGTTCCCGGTCTCGATCGTCGCCTCCGGCCTTGCAGAAGAACTTGACCGTCTGTGGGCGTTATGAAACGCACGTGCCGTGCCAAGCATCGCGGAAGTTGCGAAAGCTTCGTAAACGCTGACACGCACTAGAGGTGTGCATTCGAGTTCAACGCGATGAAGCGGCGGCAAAGTGGCACGGCGCTGAGCAAGATGGTTCGGGAGTGACCACGCATCGGTCGAATTGCTCCCAACTGCGCTGCTGTTATCTCTGGTTCGACGTCTCCGGTTCGACGAATCGCTGGCGGATGCCGACTTCAATCAGCGCGCAACATGTCCGCCGCCGCGACCAGGATCTGTGCTACCTCGCCCAGTTTCTTGCGTTGGTCGCGTGCAATTTTCTGAAGACGCTTGAATGCGGCACCTTCGTCAATGCCGAGTTGTTTCATCAGCAGTCCTTTGGCTCGCTCGATGATCTTGCGTTCTTCCAGAGCGTGGACCAGGGACGCATTTTCTCGCTTCAACGCCTCAAACTCCTCGAAGCGACGTGTCATGCGGTTGAGACCCCTCGAGTTCTATCCTGCGTCGTCGACTTAGCCGTCACCGAGGCTTCTGAATTGCGCTGCCGCGCCGTCACTTAACATTATCGAGCGACGGGTACGGCGACAACCGTGAAGGACTCGAATCGCTGGTCGGCAATTTAATCTGCCGCCCTTTGTGCTGCCGGTTGGTTCCACACTCCCCAATACACGCTCATATCTTGGACGAGCTTTTGAAACCGATGGAAATCCAGCGGCTTGACGAGGTAACTATTGGCGTGGCTGGCATAAGCACGGACGCGATCCGCTTCGGTGGCGGAAGTTGTCAACACGACAACGGGGATATCTTGCAGTGTCGGATCGGCTTTCATGATGGCGAGAACTTCGTGGCCGTCGAGTTTTGGCAGCTTTAGATCGAGCAACACTACGTCAGGACGAAGGCACGCCGAAAACTCACCCTCGCGCCGCAAGAAGCGCAGTGCCCGGACACCGTCCGCAACGCGATCGACGAACGTCGCGACGGTACTGCGTTGGAGACACCTTTGAATCAGCATCGCGTGATCGTCGTTGTCTTCTACCAATAGAAAGCGAACGAGACGTGAATTGGTAGTTGAAGTCTCCATCGACACTTGATCCAGGTTCGCGGATGATGAGCGGTTACGTCCGGCAGTAACGCCCGACCCTCAGGCCTATGATAACAAGCTTAGGTAGGCGATTCCAAACGCTTTTCGCTGGTCGCATCTCTCACGCTCTGGGCCGTTGCAGGGAACGCCAGCCAAAACGCGGCACCCTGGCCGACTTCGGATTCGACCCAGGCTCGCCCGCCGTGTGCCTCCATGATCCGGGAAACGGCGGCGAGTCCCACGCCGGTGCCGTCCGTGTTGGATTCGAGACGCTCGAAGAGTCCGAATATCCGCTCGTGAAACTGAGGTGCGATTCCTGAACCGTTATCTCGAACACAATAGCGAACCTCGCCGGCGTCGATGCAACCTTCGATGACAACCGCTGGCTGATCGTGGCCACAACCGTACTTGACCGCATTGGTCAGCAGGTTCTCGAAGACCTGTGCGAGCCTCACTCGATCGGCGACCACGCGCGGTAGATCGCGCTGGACGGACACGACCGCCCTCACCCCTTCGAGACGTGAGGAAAGATCGGAGATAGCCGACTGTACGAGTTCGACCACGTCAATCTCTTCCGGTTCATTGCGGATGGTGCCGATGCGGCTAAGCTGCAACAAGTCCTGAATAAGTTGGCTCATGCGATCGGTCGCGTGCTCGATTCTCGCCAGTGAACTCTCGACGTCTTCGAGCAAACCTTCCTTCAAATCCTCTCTTGCGACACCGACGAATCCTTTGCACGTCACGAGTGGTGACTTGAGATCATGCGAGACGGTGTATACGAACTGCTGAATCTCCTCATTCTTATTCATCAACTCGGCATTGATGCGGCGTATCTCACGCTCCGTCCTTTGCCGCTCGGTGATGTCGACGATCGCACTCAGTACGAAGATGCCCTCTTCCGCCTCGATGGGGTTTAACCCAATCTCGACGGCAACTTCCGTCCCGTCCTTGCGTCGCCCATACAGGTCGCGACCTGCTCCCATGCGGCGTGTCGCGGGATTTTCGAGATACCGCTTTCGAAATTCAGGATGGTCGAACTTGAATCTCGGAGGGACGAGAATCTCGACGGGCTTACCGATCAACTCCTTACGCGTATATCCGAATAATCGCTCCGTCTCGGCATTTACCAGTTCGATGTCCCCATTCGGATCGATCATGACTACGGCAGTTGGCGCAGACTCGACAATCGCGTGGAACACTTCCTCGGATCGCTGCAATGCCTGCTGTACGTTCTCTCGCGCCATGATCTCGCGTTCCAACGCGGCACGCTCTTCCCGCAGGTCTTCCATTACCTTCGCCATATCCTGCATGCGCTGCTGACGTTCGTCACGTTGCTCGCGCAATTCGGCTAAAGTTTCGGTCAGCTGTTTTGATTGCCGGTCACGTTTCTCGGTCTCGTCGCGAATTTTCTGAGCCATAGGCCAGAATACGCCTCCCGCTGCCAAGGCAAGAACGCTCAGCGTGCCCAGACAAGTCGCGATTCGAGCGATTTGCAAAGCCCTAACTGACGCGTCCATTTCTTTCTCGTAGGCAGAAACAACCGCTTCCAGTCCCGCCAGCAAATCTCCGTCAACTCGAACCTTGCCGTTTCGCGAAGG
>CAUJKL010000272.1 GCA_963204995.1 Planctomycetota bacterium
CAGCTCCTCAGCACTCGACTCGGCTGCGTCTTCTGTCACCATTTCAATGGACGGTTGAACAAGAGTTGGCGACGACGCCCAGGCTGCTCCCACATCGATGACGTTCGCGTCAAAGGCGTCCCATCCCGATGATTGCTCGCTGGCCTGTGATGCCACTCGCCGCATGTCAAAATGAGGCCCCCGCAACGTCCGACGCCGAGCGGCGGCATCGAAGCGGTAGGCTCGCTCTTGGCGCTCCGCATCGCTGGGAGTCACGGGCTCATGGATGGCCGCTGGTTCACGTCGAGTTGGTGCGGCGTAGCTGGCCTCCAACTTGTCCGTCAATTCAAGGCCATAGGCGTCGATGAAGGTGTTGTCTCGTTCGCTCATCGTACACTCTTTGTGTCAGGGATTGCGATGTTACCAGTCAGGATATTGCTTTGATCGCTATGCGTTGCTAGCGGACGATCTGAATCCAGCTTGCCCATTCGATAGGTGCCCGCGTCGGACGGATACATACCCGATTGGTAGTCGCTTTGGCTAGGCGAATCTGTGGGTGGGTATCCGTATCCGTCCGGTTCTTGGCTGATATTTTCGCCGGGCCAAAGATTTACCGGCTTTGATTGGGAAGGTGTTTGCGCCCCCATTGCCTCGTCTGTGGGCCAGCCAGTAGCGGGGCTTACCTTCTTCGGTACGGCTGCAATCTCGGGCTGATTTAGTAGCGGTGGCGTGTTACTGGGTGGAAGAGTGGGTGGAAGGGTGAATGAGTCCTGCTCTAGATCACCGCTCTCAAACGGTGCCAGCTCCGTTCCGGGAGCTTTGTAGGTAAAGCCAGGCGGCTGGAGTGGGGCTGGTTTATTCGCGGCTGGGGGCGCCGGTTCGGGCAACTCCACAAGCAATTCAGCGCCCTGATTCGCCCAGCTATCCTCGTCAACAGGCGGCGTAGATCTGCTGGCATTGAACGCAAACAACAAGACAACGATCAGGATTCCACCGACGACTCCGCCAATTACCAACTTGTTGCCAGCCGCTTGTTGGTGGAATGACTTCTTGTTTGTTTTCAACGACTCGCGCGTCGACGGCTTCTGATTGCTCGCACTAGAGGAATCGACACGGTGCTGCTTCTTCTGTGACGGTGATTCGGCTCGCGACTCGGCAGGGCCAAGGGTTCGTAAATTCGGCAGTCGAATCAGAACTGGCAACTCCTCGCTGTCGTACCGCGCCCCGTTCGACTCGCTGGCTTCGGACGCATTACGACGAGGTGTCATCTTGCTCCCAGCAGGCGACTCAACCCGGCGTAGGCCCGCTCGGCGTGGTTCATGTGCAGCGGTACTCATGGCAAAATCCCATGTGACTGTAATATTGGAAGTACCTCCGTTATCGGTACCGGTCGTAGCGATCTTTAGTCTCAGGTAAACTTTAACGGTTAGATAACTCGGAATGACCCGAATTTACTCAGCCACGAGGCACTCCAACTGAACGAGCCGTGATATTGCGGCAAATTCGGCTATTTGGGATATTCCTTGTCGCGGTCAGCGGTCAGCAGTTAGCAGTCAGTTTTTTGACTGCAAAAGCTGATCGCTGATCGCTGCCCGCTGTCCGCTATCCGCAACTCCAAGGAAAATCATGTCGCTAGCAACTCCAGTGAACGTTCGCCATCAGCTTGAAGAGCTACTCGCCCAACGAATTCTCATTCTCGATGGTGCGATGGGAACGATGATCTTTTCGTTAGGAATCGACGAAGTAACGATGCGCGGCGAGCGTTTTGCCAACCATCACAAGGATCTGAAGAATTTCGTCGATATCGTGGCGTTGACCCATCCGGACAAGTTGACCGAAGTTCATCGGATGTATCTGGAGGCGGGAGCCGACATCATCGAGACGAACACTTTCGGCGCCAGCCCCATCGGCATGGAGGAGTTTGGTTTGCCGCCGGAGTTGGTTCGAGAAATCAATTTGGCCGCGTGTGCCTGTGCTCGTCAGGCGGCGGACGAGTTCACCGCACTCACGCCCGACAAGCCGAGGCTGGTGGCTGGCTCGATTGGACCGACGGCCAAGACAACGTCGCTGTCACCCAAGGTCGAAGATCCCGGCTACCGAGCCGTCACCTTTGACCAGCACGTCGACTCTTACTACCAACAAGTGGCCGCCCTGGTCGAAGGCGGCGTTGATATCCTGTTTCCCGAAACGACGTTCGACACGCTCAATCTCAAGGCCTGTCTGTTTGCCATTTCTAAGTACTTTGACGATCACGGTGTCGAGCTGCCGGTCATTGCTTCGGTGACGATCACCGATGACGCCGGGCGAACCCTCTCGGGCCAGACGATCGAGGCGTTTTGGAATTCGGTTTCACACTTTGATCTGACCGGAGTCGGGATCAACTGTGCGTTGGGTCCAGAAAAGATGCGGGCCTATGTGGAGGAATTGTCGCGGATTGCTCCCGTTTATATTACGTGCCATCCCAACGCTGGTTTGCCGAACGAAATGGGCGGCTTTGACCAGACTCCCGAGATCATGGCGGAAGCGCTTCGCGAGTTCGTCGAGAACGGCTGGCTTAACGTACTGGGCGGTTGTTGCGGCACGACACCCGACCACATCCGTGCCTTCGCCCAGATGGTCGAGGGCGTGACACCTCGCCAACGGCCGGTGATCGAAGGCCTCACGCGACTGAGCGGCCAGGAAGCTTTGACGCTTCGCCCCGAAACCAATTTCATCATGATCGGCGAGCGGACGAATGTGACCGGTTCGAAGCGATTCGAGCGTCTGATCAACGAGGACAAGTACGACGATGCGCTCGCTGTCGCCCGCGATCAAGTCATCGGCGGTGCCAGCATCATCGACATCAATATGGATGCCGACTTGCTCGACGGTGTCGAAGCCATGACGCGGTTCTTGAATCTGATCGCGGCCGAGCCTGACATCTGCCGTGTGCCGATCATGATCGATAGTTCGAAGTGGGAGATCATCGAGGCTGGCCTAAAGTGCGTACAAGGGAAAGCGATCGTCAACTCGATCAGCTTGAAGGACGGCGAGGCCGAGTTCCTGCGTCGCGCCCGGCTGATTCGCCGTTACGGTGCGGCGACGGTGGTGATGGCGTTTGACGAACAAGGCCAGGCGACCGGGACGGATGAGAAGGTGCGGATTTGCA
>CAUJKL010000273.1 GCA_963204995.1 Planctomycetota bacterium
AGTATTGCCAAGATCGATGACATCGACGCTGACAAACACATTTCCGGTGGGATTGAAGGTCGCATCCTGGTTGTTCAAGCCATTGAACTCCGTGTCCGGCACGGTATAGGTCAGCGTTCCCAGCGTGGCGTTAACGTCGGCCTTTGTCCCTTGCAGTCGGAGGACTCCGGAGTTGTTGTCGATGACAACCGCCGTACCAGCGGCCACCACGGAAAGCGTGCCGTTGGCCGGTGCAGCCTCGTCGTCATCACGCACCGTGACGGTGACGAGCAGTTCACGCGGCCCAGGAGCGACAACCAGCTTGCCGTTCGAATGAGCGGCGGTCGTGCCAGCGTCGAGCGACAGAGTGTTGCCACCGATGCTGCGGACAATCAACAATTCACCTTCGAGACGAATCGCGAACGGAGCGGCAGGGAAGACGCCCACGTTGGCTACGTTCAACGTCACCGCACCTGCGGTCACTGGGGCGGTAAGTCGCGTACCCACGTTCAAATTCAGAACGACCGCTCCGTTGGCATGATTGGCGGCAATTCCGCTGCCCACAGTGAAAACATTTCCAGTAATCGACGTCACGAGAAGCTCTTCACTATCGATCTGCACGCGGAACGGTGTGGCCGCTGGAAACACCGACGCATCCGCCACGGTAAAGACCGCCGCTCCGGCGGTGACATTACCCACCAGCGAGGATCCCACCAGCTCGCTTTCATCAATATCGACGACGCTAACACCCGGAATCGTGACGAGCGCACCACTTGCATGGCCGACAATCGATGTACCGTTGGCTCCGCGAGACACCGCAAACGTACTTCCGGTGATCGCAGTCACCGTCAACTCTTCACTATCGATGCGGATGTTGAAAGGCACCGTGGCAGGAAAGATGGAGACATCAGCCACGCTCAGCGTCGACGATCCTGCTACGATCGTTCCATTCAAGGAGGAACCAATTCGGAACACCTGCTGTGCCAGGACGCCGCTCTCGTCATTCAAACCTTCGTTCATTTGATAGGCTGCCGTCGACAACTTCACGGCGGGAGCATCGTTCACGGCGGCGACGGACACAGTCAACGTATCGCGAATTGTCAAACCGGCGTGGTCGGTCGCCTCGATGACGATCTGTGCAGGCCCGCCGAGGAGATCATTCTGGTCGCGATGAAAATTCAGCCGCAGTTCCGAACCGACGAGCGTTGGCGTGACCAGTGTAACATTGCTGTTCGAGATCAAGCGGTAATCGAGAATATCCCCGTTTCCGTTGTGGATATCCAAGTCATCGAAGACACTCTTGCCACTGCCATCGCCCCTGACATCGTTCAAGTCGACACGGTAGTCGATTCCATTCGGAGCGTGAATCGAATCTTCATCGATATTGAGGATCCCGTCACCGTTCGTATCGCGAGCATCGGCCACGCCGTCGAAGGGGAAGCTATCGATCGTAGGCCGGCCGAACTGGAGATCACCCAACGCCGCCAAGCTGCTGAAAGAATTACCGACGAACGGCAATGTGTTCGACAAGATGGGGACGAAGTAGTCTTCGACTTCGCCACCGATGCCCAGTCCCGTGGGGAATAGTCCGCCGCTGGGGCTGATGCGGAAGCGGGCGTACGATTCTCCGGGCACGAAGGCTGCGCTCGAAGCATAGGCTGCGGGATCGAGGCTGAACTGATTCCAACCTGCAGCTAAAGGCATCGATTCGCCCGCCAGTGTGCGTACCACCGCATTGGCAGTGTGGTTGGCAGCTGTCGTACCGTTAATGGCACGTGTCACCGACAGCGAGTTTCCGTTGATGGCATCGACTCGCAGCTGTTCTGAATCAATCTGAATCTCGAACGGCACCGTGTACAAAGCAAATCGCGACGGATCGGCCACCTGCATCAATTTGCTCACGACGGAGAAGTTGAAGTGGCCGGTTTCCGCTGTCCCGTTGACGGCGCGTGTCACGGACAGCACGTTTCCGTTAATGGCGTTGACGCGCATCTGTTCGGCGTCGATCTGAATATCAAAGGGGACGGGCGACAACGCGATCTGCGACGCGTTGAGCACCGCAATCGAAGTGGGTGCCACCGTCGTCACGGCGGTGTTGACAAGGTGAGTTGCCGCCGTCGTCCCGTTGATACCGCGTGTCACTGTCAGATTGTTTCCCACGACCAACCCAACCCGCATTTCTTCGCTTTCGACACGAATGAAAAACGGCACGGTGTACGCGGCAAATTGGGCGGCATCGGCCACTGGGATGACTGCCACAGCAGTGTTAATGGCAGCACTGAGCGCCGTTGCTGCCGGGGCAGGGATCGCGGCGCTTAACGAGGTGGTCGCCGGGAAAGCGGTTGCCAACACGGAGCTGGACACCAGCTGTTCTTCGCTGGTGAATACTCCGTTTCGATTAAGGTCGATCCAGGCATCCAATTGTCCCGCTGCAGAGAGCGTTACTTCGAGCGGAATCACATAGTTCGGGGCGGCTTGCGACGGCACAAACACTTTGCCGATATCGACGCCGTCTTCATCGTTTCCACTAATTCGCAACAAATTACCGACAGCGCGCGCGGAGACACCGAACAACGGATTACCGTTCAATGTCGTCTCGATAATATTCGCCACCGCGTTCGCATCGACCGTTGCAAACGCACTCGTCAGATCCCCGATACTGATCCGCACATTGTTGGTGTCCCAAGCGCCATTGCGGTCAAACTCAAAAACAACGGGCGTCGTCGCACCAAATAGCTGGAAGGTCTGGCCATCCTTGATGCCTCCCGAGGCACCAACGGATGCGAGTGGACCGACGGCATCGGTGGGAGTCACTCCCACCGTCACGGACACCGTCGTTGATGTTTCGCCAAGTTCAAGGATTGCTTCACTAAGTAACGTCGGACTTGCGCCCGTACCGAGATTTAGATGTACGGCCGTAACAGCGGCCTGAATGCTATCGCGAATCGCGATCACGATCTCGTTCGGCGTGCTTGATTGGTTGAAGCCGACTTCCTTATGAATTGCCGTTTGGGCAAAGGCACCGCCATCGTTGAACTCAAAGACGACGTTGTTCGTGCCATCATTGATCGTAAACGACTCGCCATCCGCCACTGGCCCGAGACGCGTCAAGGTGCTGCCGCCTTGGAGTGCGAAGGTGAGCCGCGTATCGGCTCCTTGAATCTGAACTCCCTTCGCTGGATCGGTCGGATTAACAAACTGAGGGCTGAGCGAAGCAGACAACGCACCAACTGGCGAAATGGCTTGATCAATCGCAGTCCGAATGCGCGTAGCAATCGTGGCTGCGGTTGGATTATCTGAGACATTAATGAGGCGATTGCCGAAGGCGACACCATTACCAGCCTTGTCAAACTCAAATATTACGGACGGGTTGATGCCGTCGTTAATCGTGAATCGATCCGCATCAACGATCCCAGAAATACCGGTCGCAGGCGGAACGATCGCAAAACTGTTGGGCACGCGGATCGCCAGGCCTGCACCGCGAGTCTGGAGCTCCACCGGCAACTGATTGGTAAATGCAATCGGCCCGCCCGCAGGTAAGACCACGCTTGCTTGAGCCCGATCTACGATCTGCAACAAACCGTTCCCTACATAGGCGCGGCTTACACCAGATTGTCTCGGCAGCAAATACTGCGGGCTCAAGTCCTTGAGTTGCGTGGAGCGAATCTTGGCTTCAATCGCCAACGCCAGGTTGTTAACGATCGCGTCCACCGGTTGATTCGGGGTGAAGACGATCGCCGTGTTGGTTCCCGCGACACCGTTACCGGCTAGATCAAACTCGAACGTCACGGGTGGATTCACTCCGTCATCGATCGTGACCATATCGCCGTCCGCAACAGGACCGGACTGAAGCAGCGAACTGGCGTTGGTGAGCGTAAACGCCGAGCTGATGCCAAGGATGTCGATCAAGCCGCCGACTAAGTTCGTCGGCGACAGTTCGGGGAAGCGGCTGGCAATTGCAGCGACTGTCTTCCCAGCCAACGACGCGACGGTTTCGCCCGGTGAGAACTGGATCAACGCGGTAGTCGCGTTGTTCGTCGGTGCCACACCTGTTAGCGGATTGTCAAAGATAAACGTGATGGCCGAAGAACCATCATTGATGACGAACGATCCTCCATCCACGACCGTCGCCACGCCGCCACCGGCATCCTGCACCTGCAGACGCGCTTGGGGCGTGAATTGCAGTCGCGATCGAACCGCCGACCCAACCTTCTGTTCGGGTGCGGTGAGTTGGCCCGAAGTCGACGTCACCGTCAATGCAACTTTGGGTTCCCCTCCCAGGAAAAGAACGCCACCGCCGGAATGCTTCGGGTTGAAGCCCGCTAATCGTCCGGCGCTCAACTCATTCTGGATCGCGGCTACCATCGCGTTGGCAGCTACCGTTTCGTTGGCTGCGGAAGCTAGATCGACGACGACAACGCCGGAAGTGGGGACCGGCGGCGCGCCGATCGTGTTGAGCACGAACTTCACGGAGTGACTGCCGT
>CAUJKL010000274.1 GCA_963204995.1 Planctomycetota bacterium
TTCAGGGTTTGAAATCCTTTCGTGGAAGTAACCCAGGGTGCGCTGCGCGACCCTGGGCTACGTTGTTTAACGGCTTCGCCGTACAAGAACATGTAACAATCCTATCGTTGCGTCGTGTAAATATGTGGGTAATGACAAGGCCGATAACCCATTGCATCACCAGAGACGGGCAGCAGGAGAGGAGCTATCGATGGGACAATTACAGACGGATGCATTCCCAACAACTCAGGCCAATGTTGACCAATTGCTTCACGACTTGCAGCAACTTGTCAAATATGTCAAGCCCGCTGATCAGTGGCAGGATGCCGATCCGCCTGCGGGACAGCAATCGGGTATCGTTGTGAAAGGCCGGTGAGTTTTCTTTCCGCACCGCCGTCGGACGCCATCCGATCTTTCGACACACGTAGTCCTTCCTGAGCGACTGCGACAAAATGGGACTGGCTCCAAGCTGTTGTGTATGTTTTCCCACGTTTGTGGATGGTCGCGAGGTGCCTGTCCCAATTGTTTCAGAGTCCCCCGAGGTTCTTGATGATCAACCTGAGGACTAGCCGCGCCTTTCCGATCGTCTTTCCGTTGACGGTGCTCGACTTCAACGCGGGGATGATGCTCTCTTCGCCAAGATAACGCGGAATTGCCGATTGCCGTGAATGTCACCGATGATGTCGTACGTATTGCTTATCTCCAGCCCTCGTTATCGGTCAGATTGCTGAGATGAACTCTCGGGGCACATGCGGCAACCCAAGTTTTATTGCAACGCGTCCGTAATGGCGTCTGCTACACACTGGCCAAGGAACTCATATCCAGCGGTGTTAAAGTGAACGTCGTTTGGGTTCTGCATGCTCTCCAGGTGCGGAGTGATCGCGGTGAAGAGATCATCTACGGCGACCTTGTGTTTCTCCATGATCGCCGCCGCAGCTTCGTTTCACTCGACCTGAGCTGGTGGAGCGGTCAACAGAGCGGTCAGAATGAGTAGCGCGGTCATGCTGGTTCTCGAAGTGATGGTGACAAGTTGAGGCCCAACCGAGTCGCTTCTGGAAATCCCGAAAGCACTGTCATTCTTGGATGACATCGCCAAGCACCAGAATCTGGCCGACTCGGACGTTCGTTCCTTGATACTTTGCAGTCTTCAGCTCAACCGCGGGATTCTCCAGACGGAATGCGACGGGCTGGCGATCGGGCTGTTCGGCGTGAACCTCGACGGTCACCGTGTGAACTTCATTCGGATCGAGCCCATCGGCGAGCGACAGCGTGGCGATGCGGTGATAGGTGCAGTAGCTGTCGAATCGTGGGACTGGTTTATCGCGAGTCACGCCATCAACCGTTATGACAACTTGTCCGCCATCGGGACCAAGCAAGTCGTAGAGCTTTGCGGTCGAGCCGCGAAACTTGAACCTCAAGCGGCTGCCTGGCTGCGTCGCTTCCCACAGCGTGCCCAGGCGGTTGCCGAAGCTCTTTGCCAGCGAAGCCTCGGGAGGGAGCTGTTTCCACTCGGGCGAAAGCATACCGGCATCGATCGGAACCATTTTCGCGGCTTGCCAGTGGTCCGCAAGGAATGTCGAATCCAACTTCGGTTGATGATCGATGGGCTTCGCGTCTTCGCGCATCAGCCGCACAGCCTCGGCGACCACGTCGGTATAAATCTGATGACCTTCATCCAGCGGATGCACGCCATCTTGCGAGAACCGAATGACTCCTGCTTCCGTAGGCTCGTCGGATTGAAAGACAACTTTGCCCGCTTGCTGAAGTTCGACCACCTTCACGGCGAAGTTGATCGACGGAATCCCGTAGTGATCGGCGAGCATTTCCATGGCCGATGCCGCACGCGGACAAAGCCCCTGCTGCAAGTCGGTTTCGTATCCGACACGGTACGTGTACACGAAGCAGATGTCCGTCCGTGGGTTGGCAGCCCAAGTCTGTCGGACGATACCTTCCATCGCCTGCCAGATACGCTCCGGTGCCGCTCCACCATCGTTGACCGCAAACTCGACGAACAACAAGTCCGGCTTGTGACGCAACGCATCTCGTTCCACTCGAAAGACGCCAAGATCGCTGCCTGTCCCGCCGATTGCGGCGTGAATCTCGTTGACTTGTGCCTGCGGGAACTCGCGGCTGAACCACTCTCGCGTTTTAACTCGCCAACCGGCAGCCGCCGTGATGGAGCCGCCTAGATACGCGATGTTAACCGGTTGGCCCTCGCGCAGCTTGGCGAGCACGTTGCCGAGCCCATCTCGCGGGCGGATCAGTTCTGCTTTGACGAGCTTAAACTCCGTCGCATCAGCTCCGGCTACCGGCAGTGAAGGCAACATCGCCAACACGCACATCGCGATGACCGAGGTTGCCTTGTGTCTGCCAATGATTCGAGTCAACGTCGTATTCATGGTTCGCATCCTCTGCTAGTCGTTTTGATTCGTGTAGTGCCAGGTCAATTCGTCTTCCGTTGCGCCACATCACCTGCCAACGGCCGACAGATCAACATCTTCAACTTTGATCTGTTACCGACCAGCTTCCTGGTGAGGATGTCTTCTTCGGTGAATCGTGCCAACAGGATTTCGCCGTCGGTCGCGCGATTGCGGTCGTAGGAGATGTAGAGGATACCGTCCGGCCCTTGGAAGCCATCGGGGTAAGAGATGCCTTTACGTTCATCAAGCACGAGTCCACCTTGCCACGACTTTCCTTCATCATCAGACAGCCAGGCGGAGAGCATGACGCGGCCCTGGTGCGAGTCGATAGCGTCGCCATGCTTGATCAGCAAAATGCGGCCCGAAGCGAGACGCCGGACATGGAAGCGGGCGTTCGGTTGCCGAATACCGGGCGGTTCGTTGGGTTCGGACCAAGTTCGTCCGCCATCCGACGACGTAGTCTGCGTGATCCCTTTCACGGTGCGGGCCAACATCCATAGGGTGCCGTCCTTCCGCTCGACAATCATGTGTTCGTGCCAGTCGGGATTGGGGAACCGGACGCACCCACGTCGTTCCCACGTCGCTCCCTGATCGGTCGAGACAAAGACGTTTGCGCCACGCAGCGAATCGAGTTCCTTGAAGCAACCTTTGAATTGCCGAAAGCCTTCGCGTTGATCTAGCGAGATCGGTAGCATCCATTCGCCGGTCGATAGAACGGTTGGCTTGTTGAGCGTGACTCCGTGCCAGATACGCCGAGGTTCTGACCAGGTGGGAGTTTCCGCATCGGGGTTCTCGCAAACAGCGGCCCACACGCCGGCACGACCATCAAACATATCCATCGACTGGTCGAAGATCAGCCACAAGCGACCCAGCGGATCAGTCCACAGATTGCCCACGAGGATGCTGCGTTCGGCGGGCAGGTTCTCAGAGTGAGAATCGACGACCAGCCGGGGCGACGACCAGCTCGCTCCATCATCATCGCTGGTCGCCAACACGAAGAACGCCTTGGGGCTATCTCCGCCCGCGACCCAACAGGCCCACAATCGCCCGCCCGGCGTGCGCTCGATGCCGATTGTCATGCCGTAATCCAGCTTGTCGTAGTCGTACTCAGGCAGCGGCGACGTGTTCAGCTGGGGTGGAACGAGTGCCAAGTCGGCGATCTGTTCCATCCGCTTAATTCGGGCGGTTGCTTCGGTCGCGGATTCCTGTTGCGACTCGAACGCACCGGTGTCCTCCAATTTCCCAAACATGAT
>CAUJKL010000275.1 GCA_963204995.1 Planctomycetota bacterium
CAGCAGCCCGACTTGTCCGCGTTGCTGGAGCTGACATCGCCACGAGCCTACTACCTGGCCAGTTCCATGCCGCCGCTGTTGGCGAGCTATTCACGGTTCTGGCAGGGCAATTGACGTTCGCTCGAAAGGTATCATCACCCCGGTGGCGGCAAGTCCGGCGCGTCGATCGGCGGGTGGCTGTGGCGGAGTCTTCGACGCCACGGCTGATTGGAGTTCATGGTAAGCCGGGGCTTCGCGGACTCAGCCCCAGCCACCTCGTTTCTTGAAGTTATTTCCTGGACGATCCTTATTGTCACCCCGGCGACGGCAAGTCCGGCGCCTCGATCGTTTCGGGAACCGGTTGCAACTCGGATGTTGTTGCATCGCCATGAATCATCGAGGTGCCAACTGGCACCTGTTCCATTCGCCGCATCAATCGCGAGTAGTGTAAACCTCTAGGCAGTTCGCCATAGAACGGGAAGGCGTGCGGCGGGAGCTGATAGTACGGCGTGGGCTGGATGGATTCGTCGTACAAGCCCTCCCACAGTCCGCGTTCATTGACGGCAAGAACTTCCGTATCCAGAAACAATTGCATTCGATCGACGATGTAGTTGATGTGCCGACTGGCGACGCTACTTAGCGCACTGATGTAAGCGTCTTGAGCCTGCAGATAGTCCCGTGCCGTTACGCCACCGATCCCGAGGCGACGCTCGAGTTCCGTGCTGACCACGCGTTCATACGCCAGACCCGCACTAGCAACATCGACTTTATATTGTTCTTGGTCCAGCGACAGCGCCCGCAGATCGTTTCGCACACTGAGCTTGATGTTGTCTTCCAACAGCATCAGTTGCCGTAGCGAGGCTTGATAGTTGATTAAGTTCTGGCGATACGTATTCCGTTGCGCTCGCCGATTCAACGGAAGATCCATCGTCGCGGTCAACTGCGTGAGGCTCTCGTCGAACGTAAAATCGCTAACCGTTTGCGTGGCACGCAGGTTCAACACCGACTTGAGATCGTCTGCGGCGAGCTTGATCTGCCGCCAATCGTCTGCCAAAGCGCCACGTTGGTTCATCAAATCCCAACGCAGCACCAGGGCCGTCAGCATCGCATCATCGAACTCGATCTTGATGGGAGTAAGACCTCCACCTATCGGACTCAAGAGCTCCGATGTGTGTGCGACCAAGTCATCGACCGCCAGGAGAGTGGCTTGCAAGGCTTCCCCAGGCTTCACATTCGCGTCATCGTTATTCGTAACCTGATCGAGCAGTCGAACGAAATCTTCACAGGCCGTTCGCAAGGCCGTAACTTCATTCACCAGTTGCCGCAACTCTTCGATAAACTGCTGGTGATCAACCGCATCCGCCGGGTTATCTGCACCTTTCGTGAGTCGCCTGACAAGCAGATCGTCTTCCGCGTCGAGTTGCTCTTTTCGTTGGTGTAGCTCGGCAGCCGTTTGTTTCATATTTGCGATCGCTGACTCGGCCTGGCCGCTTAGTGCGGCAAGCTCGATCTGGTGGTCGATCACCGTCAACAGCCGATCGGCGAGGTCAATCGTCCGCCCATAGATCGTCGCGTAGTTCGGTGGATCGCCGGCCAGCTCTTGTTCGAGCTCGCGCCGAACCGAATCGGCGTCAGACCGCGCAAGTTGCACGCTCAGTCGAGCTCCCAGACCTCGCAGTTCCTTCTCGTCCGGTGCCTCTTCGCCCAATTCTCGCAGCACGCCAAACGCGCCCAGCATTCGATCGATCAGGTCGACTGCGGAACTCAGCAAGACCACGCGCTCGGGCTCCGGTGCATGGCGTTCATCGAGCAGCCGCTTTTCGACACGCCGCACCAGTTCGCGTCGAACGGCGAGCTCGTCGTAACGCGTCAACTGTTCGAGTTCGGTCAGATCGATATCGATCGGCGTCTCCGTTGGCAAGCCAATCCGAATCTTTAAATTGTCTAGTGATTGCTCCAAATTGTTACACGTTCCGATTAACCGACTGCGACCGCTAAGAAACTGCTGTTCGACCTGATCAATCTGAAACCGAGGCACCTGCCGGGCGCGATACTCTTGTTCCGCTTGACGAAATGCGCGGGCCAGGGTGAGGTAATTCTGCGAATCGATTTCGACCTGCCGATAGGTGCGAATCAACGTGTAATACTGACTGGTCAATGTTGTGTAGAGCGTCTTACGAAAGCGGGCGAAATCGCGAGCGGCATAGACGACATCGCGTTCGGCTTGCGTCAGCGGTTCGAATTGAACGTCGATCTGCAACAAGGTTTGCTGAATATCCAGCACGATGTCCGAGCCGACATCCGTCGCGAAGCCACTCGCACCGTTAAATGTGAGCACCAGATTATTGGCAAACCGCAACAGAACGGTTCCGCTGGTGGCCAGCATCTTGTCGACCTGGTAACTGCTTGGCACTCGTAAGCGGTTGACTTCGATCCCACCGGTGCGCGTGTGTGTATAGTCGGTCGTAACGCGATTTCCGTTCGTCGAGAATTTGAGGTCGTAATCAAAGCGCTGTAATGAAAGTCGCAAGGCCGCTCGGTACAACGTTTCCTTTTGTGTCTGGTACTCGCGACTATTAAGCAAGGCGAGTTCGATGATGTCTTCGAGCGCCAACGCCTGGGAATCGCTGAGTTCTTCGCTGCCGGGTGCATGGCCGTACGTGCGTTGAAACTCTTCGCGAATACTTTCAAACTCGAACATGCGCGGCTTGCAACTCTTGGGGATATCTTCCCAAGCGGAGGCCGGGACCGGCGCGAGGCTGGGTTGCCCATCCAGCGAGTCAGGTGGCGGCGCATTGTCCGGAGCAGGAAGCTCCGAGTCTGAAGGATCGGCCGACTCGTCAACCGGTTGGGTCTGAGCGAGATAGGCAACCGGAAGCAACTCACTTGCAGAGCGGTGTTCGTCTGTGGCGATCATCACTTGAGGTAGGCGTGTGAACCGGGCAGCGTCGAGAGCGACTTGCACCGAAGGAAACAATTGCTCCTCGATGCCGAGATTGTTGTTGCGCAGTCGCTGGCGGAATCGATCGGGATCGTGCTCCGAAAGCGGCGGCAGATTGTAGGCATAGAGTTGCGGCGAGGGGACGGGGAGCAGCGGGTCTTCCAGCGGAGTTGGATCGTACAGACGAGATCCTGGTGCGACGACGACATCGAAGTCCGGCGGCAGGTTCCACGGAGTGGCCGCTGCTTTTTCGTAAATCGCCGAATACGCATCAACGTCCGCGCGCTGCCGATAGTGCCTTCGCGAGCAGCCCGCTAGCACGACCAACGTAATGAGGAAACAGACTCGGAGACTTGCTGCCACGCAGCGTCCTTTGAATACGAACTTCGGCCTGACGCGGCCATGATGAATAGACAACACCGATCGGTACTCATCAGCATCGGCTGATTGATTGCAAGATCGACAGACAAATGTCCGCAGAGTCAGCCTGATTCGCCACGTCCGAGCGTGGCGAATGCTGCTAGCGTCATCGCCGCGCTGCCACCGAACAAGCAGAAGAGCAACGCTTTTCGTGCCGTGCGACGCTTCTCGAGCTTGGCCTCCAAAGCATCGGTGTAAGGGTCGTCGCCCACCACACGCGCCCGGTGTAGTTCGATTCCGGCTTCTGGACGTTCGACATACCAGAGCGAAAAACCGGCGATGAGCATGGCGAGCGCCAGCAACAGGCAAAGCGGCGAGAGGAATCGTGTCATGCTGCTACTCGTGACGCAAAGCCTGGATCGGATCCATCATCGCGGCACGTCGCGCGGGGTAGATGCCGAAGATGACTCCAATGCCAACCGAGATGCTGAAAGAAATAGCGACGGCCCAAATGCTAATCTCCGTTTCGAGGTTCGCCACGCGACTGACAATCAGCGGCAGACCGATGCCGAGCATGACTCCAAGAATACCTCCGATCGACGACAGTAGAATGGTCTCGACCAGGAACTGATACGTGATATCCCAGCGTTTCGCACCCAAGGCGCGCCGAATTCCGATCTCACGAGTTCGTTCGGTGACGCTGGCCAGCATGATGTTCATGATGCCGATGCCGCCGACCAGCAGCGAGATGCCTGCAATACTCCCCAGCACCAGATTCCAGACGCGTTTTTCTTGCTCGGCCTGCTGCAGCAATTCCAGCGGTACTTGAATCTCGAAATCGTTCTGTTGCGGATGAGATTTCAGCAACAGCCTGCGCGCCATCGACGCGGTTTGGCTGACTAAAGCCGAATCCGTCACTGCCAGCGTGATTTCATTCAGTTGAGTCATTTCGTAGCTGCGCGTGCCGGCACTTTGAATCGTTTGCAGCTCGCCGAACCGATGCTGCGCACAGCTCAACGGAATGTAAATGTCCTCGTTGTAATTCTGTTGTCCGACTCCACCGGGTGTCGCGTTTCCGCCTCCCTGAGCTTTGAGAACACCGATCACCCGATACACGTCCGTACCCAGTAATACATTTTTGCCGATCGGGTCTTCGAACTTGAATAACCGCTCGGCAGCACCGGCAGCCAACACTGCAACGTTGGCGGTCATATAAACATCGACGTCGGTAATGAATCTTCCGCGACCGATCGCCAGACTCTTGACGTTCAGAAACTCGTCGATCGTTCCCAGAATGCGTGCGTTGGGAATCCGGCGATGCTTGTACTGCGACTCCTGCACGACCAGGGAGATCGGTACCGCCTTCTTAATCGTGGGCAGGGCACCCTTGAGCCGCTCCATATCTTTGTGAGTCAAGCCGTATTCGAGCACGCGGCTCTGTTGAGCGACGGCCGTGGCGGTCGAGCCGCTGCTGCCACTCTCTTCCGTGGGCTTCACGCTGCGAATGATGATGTTGTCTGCACCTAGCAGGCGAATCCGTTCTAACGCCTCCTTCTTCGAACCCTCGGTGATCGCCAACATCGAAATCACCGAGCCCACACCCAGGATCACGCCCAGCACGGTCAGCAAACTGCGCAGCTTATGCAGCAACAGATTCTTAACACCAACTTTGAACGTGTTCCAGTACATTCGCGATTCCTGGCACGGCGACCGTAAGCTCGGAGGAGACGGTTGGGATTACTTCTCCGGACGTTTTTTTCCTGGGCCGCGCTGCCGCTCGGCTGGTCGGTCTGGTGAAGCGTTGGACGAGGCGCTGGAGGCCTCCGGATTCTTCTCCTCGAGGACGGGCGGGCTGACCTTGGGAGCTTCCTCGGCACCTGCTTCCGGTGAGATCTCGTCGTTCTCTTCGTTGGCTTCGTCGAAGATCGCATCGGGGTTCAGAATGACTCGATCGCCAACCGACAATCCTTCGAGCACCTGCACGAATTTGTCATTAGTTCGTCCGAGCTTGATCAAGCGGCGCTCGACACCTTCCTCGCTATGTACATAGCACCAAGACTCTTTCTTCACTTGTGCGACAGCCTGGACGGGAATCGACAACACGCCCTTGAGACGCTCCACATGGATATCGACAACGGCTGTCATGCCCGGCTTCTAGTTCTCGACTCGCTCCTGAAAGAGAATCACGCAGTCGGAGGTCTTCACGCTCGTGAAATAGCTGGACGTGGGCACGACCGCGACCG
>CAUJKL010000276.1 GCA_963204995.1 Planctomycetota bacterium
CTTTGTCCCTTGGGGAGTTTGCGACCGGGGCTTTACAGCCCCGGCATTGGTTGTGTCAGCCCTATCGGGCTTGTTTTTCAAACATAAGCCCATCGTCCCAATGCTGTCCGAAAGACGTTAAAAGCCCTGGGCCTGGAGACCCGTCCTACTGATTTTTTTCACAGCCTCTCAGCGATTTCAACTTCCGCCTCGCGATCGAAAGCCTGACAGACGACATTTTCATGGGGGTCGTTCATGGCCAAATTGTAGAACAATTGGCCCAATTGTTCAGCATGCCAGGAACAATTGAGACAATTGTGGAACGTGTCGTGAACAATTGGGACAATTGTGCAACCTGTCGTGAACAATTGGGACAATTGTTCTACCGGATGGAAAAATCGGCATAATCGGAATAGTTCCCCCCTCTCGATGACCGATGACAGAATTGGCTCTTCTTCTCTCCGCTTTCTGCTGGGGTTTGTCGTGTACCACCACTTTCGTGCTGTCAACGTAATTGCGTTGGCTGCGTGCTTGCTGGCGAAAGGCGTTTTCGCAGCGGAGCCTTTCACGATGCGAATCGAAGATGCCCCGGAATCCTCTGAGTTGGTTGACGATTCGTGGTCCGGTGGTTGGCAGATGGATCTCCGCAATCGAATCCCGGCCATGATTGGCGATTTTTACGGAGGCTCGCCACTGGGCTTTCGAGCGGATTCGTCGTTGGACTCGCTCTTTGTGCTAGGGAATGATCTCGATGCCCCGTTGGCTTTGCCGCCGAACGGATCGCTGCTCACCATCACCGAACCCGGCCCGGTGGGAATCTTTAGTTCGACCGTCCAGTCGACTCAGCAACTGCAAGCCTTGTTGCGGGCCAACTCGCCAGCTCCTGCTCCCACGCTGGTGAATACGATCAACGACAATGCGACGATGACAACGAGCCAAACGATCGGTCAGATCCAAACATTCCTCGCCAGCACGCCGCTGGCCTACGACATCATCACTCTTCAATCGCCTCCCGCGAGTTATCAAAACGGCGTCGACGCGGCGTTCTCGGCTCGAAATGGCATCCCCGGTATCACCACGTATAACTCGGCGGCGTCGGGCGCGTTTCTGCAAGGCGGTGCCGATTCGCTGGCGGGCGGAAGCGACCTGGACGCGTTCTATTTCTACGACTACGTCGTTCGCTTCAATACCGCGCTCGCCGATGCGACCAGCGGTGGTGTCGGCAGAATGAAAATCGCGGAAGGCGGCACGGTGCTAACGCAGGATCGCGTCTACTTTCGCTACAGCTATTTCGATACCGTTCGCTACTCCAACAGCGGCGTGGGACTGAACCGATACACACCGGGATTTGAGAAGACGTTTCTCGACCGCATGATGTCCGTCGAGTTGCGAGCGCCATTCGTCACCAACACGACAACATCGTCGGTGCTGAATGGTGGCGGGTTCAGCAACGGCGATGATACTCGGTTTGGCAACCTGTCGGTGTACCTTAAGACCATGCTCATCAACCGAGATCAGCTGGCGATCAGCGGCGGGTTGGGAGTCGTGTTGCCAACGGCCAGCGATATTCGTGTGGCGTACGCCGATGGTACGCCATTGTTGAACGTCGCCAATGACTCCGCTCGCTTGCAGCCGTTCCTCGGCGCATTGTACACACCCAATGACCGCTGGTTTGCACAGGGCTTTCTCCAGTACGACGTCGCCACCGCGGGCAACCGCGTGGCCCTCAATTCCACCGGCAGCGGACTCGCTCAGGCGGGCAAACTGACCGATGCAAGTAACCTGTTCGTCGATCTCGGCATCGGATATTGGGCCTATCGCAACGATACAAGCCAGGGGCTGACAGGAATTGTGCCGTCCTTCGAGATTCACCAGAACACCGCGATAAACTCGGGTGACATCACCTCGGCCGGACCCTTTCAAGTCGGTAACTTCAGCGGCACGCCCAGCCAGACGAATTTCGTAGTCGGAACCACCTTTGAATTCGCACAAAGCGCGCATCTGACGGTTGCATACACAGGCCCGCTTAGTGGTGGAGCGAACCGTCAGTATAACAGCGGCTTGCAAGTCTTCTACAGCTGTCTGCTCGGCAGGTAAACGCAGGCACGTAGGTCATGCTGTGCATGACGTAATGTGCGAGGGTTTCCCGATGCTGCGCGACATGTGGGTCGACATCGATGCCGGCATGCGAAGCAAGCCCTAGGTCGACCTCCATCACTGACACGTTTCAACTTGCAACATCCGCCGCCGAAGATGACGAGTGTGTCTTCGAGCAGTCCGCGTTGAGCGAGATCCTTGATTAACGCCGCACTCGGCTGATCGACGTCACTGCTTTGGCCGCGGTTTGCGTCGGCAAGCTGCCGTGTTGATCCCAGCCGCGGTGCATCAACAAGACAAATCGCACTCCCCGCTCGACCATTCGCCTGGCGAGCAATGTCGGCGAGAGACCGGTCGGGTCGAGCGACAGGCGGCGGATCAGCGATTCACGCGAAGGTCTGGTCGCTCAATATCTGAACGAAGAAGAACAGAACCCCGTTTACGATGGGGAGTGGTGGAGCGTCAAACTTGCCGTGGGGAAAGAGCCTCGGCAAGCCATCAGGAATCGCGGCTCAGTTGGCCGGCGTCATGCGGTCGGTGAGATAATTCAAGATCGCACGAACAGAAATGATGCCTTGCAGCTGATCGTCGCGCGAGACGATGGGGAGGTGGCGGTATCCTCCTACGTCCATTCGTTGAACGGCAAACGCGATCTTTGCGCTCTCCTGCAAAGTCTCGGGATTGGCCGTCATGAACTCGGAGATCGGGTGATCGCAGAGCGCTGCCGCTTCTGTGTTCAGCTTCATCAAGGCGTCGCGTTCGCTGAAAATTCCCACGGGTTTTCCACCGTCGACGATCATCACGCAACCGATTCGATTGGTTGCCATCTGATGTAGGACTTCGCCTACTGTCGCTTGGGGTGAAACCGTACACGGTTGCTTCGGAGTCAGCGCCGTGACACGGTCTTTGATCAAGGACCGCTCCACATTATTCGCCGGGCCGCCGCTATGAACGTGGCTCAACGGCTGACCGCATTCTTCGCAGTCGTCGATCCCAGGAATGTTTTCCGCACCGCAAAATGGGCAATCAATCATGCTACTGTCCACGTTTCGCCAGAATTAAAGAGTGCATTCAAATCACCATCGCCTTTTTTGGCCTTGGCCGCAGCGACTTGCTTATTGAGTTCGTCGTCATAACGAGGTTTGTCGATGGCTCGGTACACGCCAATCGGCTCGGGGAATCCGTCCTCGTAACGCATCCGACTGAGTAAATAGGCCAAGCTCGGCTCGGCGGCTTTCTCGTCGTGGAACAACAAATCGTCTTCCGAGATGCCTTTGCCGAGTTCGACGATTTCGGGCTCTAAGCCGTTCAATCGAATGCCCTTATCTCGATTGGTGCCGAAGATCAGCGGCTTGCCATGCTCCAATTCGATCGTGTTTTCGGCTTTCGTCTGCTTATCCTTCGTGTACTCCCATGCTCCATCGTTGAAGATATTGCAATTCTGATAGACTTCGACGAACGACGTGCCGCGATGCTCGGCAGCCCGCCGCAGCGTCGTTTCCAAATGCTTGATATGGGTGTCGATCGAACGGGCGACGAAACTGGCTTCGCAACCGATCGCGATCGACAGGGGATGCAGCGGATTGTCGATGGCACCCATCGGCGTACTCTTGGTGACTTTGCCCAATGGCGAAGTCGGCGAGTACTGACCCTTGGTGAGTCCGTAGATCCGGTTGTTAAACAGAATGATATTGATGTCGAGGTTGCGACGGATGGCGTGCATCAAGTGATTGCCGCCGATGCTCAGCCCGTCGCCGTCGCCCGTGATCACCCACACCATCAAATCGGGACGAACGGATTTCAAGCCGGTGGCCAGCGCGGGAGCGCGACCGTGGATGCTGTGAATGCCGTAGGTGTTCATGTAATACGGAAAGCGGCTGGAGCAGCCGATGCCCGAGATGAACACGATCTTTTCACGAGGAATTCCCATCGACGGGAGCATCTTCTTCATTTGAGCCAGGATCGAATAGTCACCACAACCGGGACACCAGCGGACGTCCTGATCACTGCCGAAATCCGCTGCTTTTAAGACAGGGAGCTGAGTACTCATGGATGTTTACTTCTCTTTTTTGATCAGCCAATAGTTGCTTGAATCTTCTTGACGAGTTCTGCGACGGTAAACGGTTTGCCTTGCACTTTGTTATACCCGATCGCGTCTTTGAGGTAACGTGCTCGGATCAAGGTGCGAAGCTGTCCCATGTTCAATTCGGGGATGAGGATCTTCTCGTAGCGATCCAGAATCTCGCCCAAGTTTCGGGGGAATGGATTCAGATAGCGAAGGTGAGCGTGAGCGACAGACAACCCTAGTTTCTGGCACTTTTTCACGGCCGTCGTATTCGCGCCATAAGTGCCGCCCCAGCTCAGCACGAGCAAGTCGCCGCTTTCCGGACCAGACACTTCTTGTGGCGGTACATCGTCGGCGATGTTTGCAACTTTCTTTGCGCGAACGTCCGTCATGTGCTGATGGTTGCCGGGATCGTAGCTGACATTGCCCGTAACATCCTGCTTTTCCAGACCGCCCACGCGGTGCATCAAGCCTTCCGTACCGGGTATGGCCCACGGACGGGCCAGTCGCGAGTCACGCTTATAGGGGAAGAAGGTTTCGCCTTCCCGCAATGGTCCTGGGTGAGTGATCTCGATTTTCGGCAGCGCATCGGCGTCCGGAATCAACCAGGGCTCGGAACCGTTGGCAATGTATCCGTCGGTCAGGATGATTACTGGCGTCATGAAACGCGTCGCGATTCGCCAGGCTTCGATGGCAATGTCGAAGCAATCGCCGGGACTGCGAGCGGCGACCACAGGAATTGGCGACTCGCCATTACGACCGAAGAAAGCTTGCATCAAGTCCGACTGCTCGGTCTTGGTCGGCAACCCCGTGCTGGGACCACCGCGCTGAACATTGATGATTAGCATCGGCAGTTCCAGGATCATCCCCAAACCCATGGCTTCGCCCTTCAGGGCGATACCCGGTCCGCTCGACCCCGTCACTGCCATCGATCCAGCGAACGCAGCTCCGATGACGGTACACATGGCAGCAATTTCGTCTTCGGCCTGAACCGTGCGAACACCGAAGTTTTTGTGACGGCTCAATTCGTGAAGAATGTCGCTGGCGGGCGTAATCGGATAGGTGCCGTAGAACAAATCCTTGTTGCTCAGTCTTGCCGCGGTAACCAATCCCCAAGCCAACGCCTGGTTTCCTTCCATGTTCTTGTACTTGCCCGGGGGCAATTGGGCAGGGGCGACTTCGTAGCTGCTGACGAAGGCTTCGGTCGTTTCACCATAGTTCCAACCGGCGTTTAGAGCTTTCCGGTTCGCTTCGGCAACGTCTGGCTTGCCGCCGAACTTCGACTCGATGAAGCGTAATGTCGGCGACAAGTCACGACCGTACAGCCAATAGATCAAGCCCATGGCGAAGAAGTTGCGGCAGCGATCGGATTCTTTGATGCCCAAGCCTAAGCCTTCGACGGCTCCACGCGTGAGCTTGGTCATCGGAACTCGGAACAACCTGTAACCATCAAGGCTGTCATCATCCAGCGGATTTGTGGTATAGCCCGCTTTCTCCAGATCCTTTTTGTCGAAGGCATCTTCGTTGACGATCAACGCGCCGCCGGCATCGAGATCGCCAAGGTTCGTCTTCAGCGCCGCCGGGTTCATGGCGATCAGACAGTTTAATGAGTCGCCGGGCGTGAAGATCTCTTGCGATGAAAAATGGACTTGGAAGCCGCTGACTCCGGCCAAGGTTCCGCGCGGAGCACGGATTTCGGCGGGATAATCGGGGAACGTCGCGATGTCGTTGCCGACTTGTGCGGAAGTTCCCGTCAGCTGCATACCAGCCAACTGCATGCCGTCGCCCGAGTCTCCCGCGAGTCGGACGGTGGCACCTTCGAGGACGATCGATTGTTTCATGGAGGCAGGCTGCCCCTCGGTTGTTGTCGACATGACTAGCTCGTGATCCAGTTCGTTGTAGCTCGTAGCCGGTAGGTTTGATTCGCCGCAGTGGCGAAGTGCTTCAGGTAGGTCAAGACTTACGCCCCTTCACGCGACTGTGTCGTGTGATGTGGGTTCGGTGGGAGGTTATAGACGATCGCCGGGAAATGGCCGACCAAATAGTGCAGGATGCCCGACACCGTGACGAATCCCCTTGGACGTCCCTCGGGATCAACCATCGGCAGGCGACGATAGCCGCCCCGCGACATCTTTGCGATCGCGTCGCCGACGGTTTCGCTGTCCGAAATCGTTTCGGGATTCGCCGTCATGAGTTGCCCCACGGTTTGGTCTAGGTCCGCGCCGGGTTCCATCAGCTTCAAGGCATCTCGCTCGGTGAAGATTCCCGCCAACTTCTCGCCTTCACAAACGAGCACCGCTCCTCGACGCTTCGACTTCATCGCATGCAGTGTGTCGCGAACCGTTGTGCCAACATCGACACAGAGTGGTTCTCCGGTCGCCACTTGCGAAACCGTATCCGTATCCAAAGTCAAATGCACATCCACAGCCAGTACCTCAAATTCTAAAACTCGCCGCGGACGCAGCACTTCGCTATCCGTTCTTATCGTTCGAACCGTCCGTTGCGTGCCAATAATTCAACCACACGTCATTCGCTCAGCTCACCGTCGACCCTAACAATCGGAAGAGGGCTGTCGACCGCTATAACTCATTTTTGTGTCCGAACTCTTGACCGATGGTGTTTGAGTCGAAAATCATAAAAACCAGCGATTGGCTTTCTAACCTCGCTCCACCAATCTACAGAATTTAACGCGCCGTCCGGTTTAGGAGAACGCCGGTGTTTCGAAATTTCGTCTAGAAATTCCCTTGGCACCGAGAATCTTACCTGGTTCCAGCAATTTGCGGCCGGGTGGTAGACTCGCCAATTCACGGGAACGGCCAACGTTTGGCGGCAAGAATACTGCGCCCCCGCCAGACCAACCACGGGGTAATTGTAGAGCTGAAGGAGGTGGGGCCTATTTTCCCGCCGCTATTTGCGATTCGATGCAGTACAGATTCTTCTCGCCGCGAATGAACAGTTGCCCGTCGCTGATTGCAGGAGACGCAAAGCAATACTCGCCAAGTGAGTTTTTGGCGACAATGTCCAACTTGGGTCCCGGTCGCAGGATCGTCGTGATACCGTCATCGGCGATCAGGTAGGCGAGTCCATTTGCATGCACGAGCGAGGCACTGAAGTGTTTGCCGAGTCGTTCCTGCCAAAGCGGATCGCCCGTCGAAGCATCAAAGCAATTTGCCGTCCCGCGATCATCGGCAACAATCAGATAGCCGTCCAACACGACCGGCGACGGAACGTAACAGCGCGCGGAGGTTTGATGCCACGCGACGTGTGAGTCGGTAACATCGCCGCTGCCATCAGGGCGAATTCCCATGACGTGATAGTCTGGAAACCCAGCGGCCATGAAGAATAACTTGCCGTCAAACACCATCGACGCCACGAATTGCTCGGTCGGCCCGTCGATCTCCCAGTGCTGCTTCCCGGTCGCGGGATCATAGCTGGCGATGTGTTTGCTGCCCGACATTACCATCTGAGTGCGGCCGGCGACGTCGCGAATGATCGGAGTTACATAGCTGCGAGTTTTATGCTGACGATCGACTTTCCAGAGCGTTTCGCCAGTCTTTCGATCCAACGCAACAAGGTACGAATCGCCATCGTGATCGCCGTTGACAATGACTGAGTTCTTATAGAGGACCGGCGAGCTGCAAAAGCCATGCGCACTGACAAAGCTTCCCGGCTTCACCAACCACTTGCGGTTGCCGTCAAAGTCGTAAGCCGCCACCACCATTTCGCCTGGCGTAATCGGTCGCGGCGTTCCAACGTTCGGCGCAGGAACCGTCCGATCGCCCACTTCCAGAAATGACACGTAGACAAGTTCACCATCGGTCGCCGGCGTTCCCGATGCGAAACTGTTCAGGTTATGTTTCGATTCGAGCGGGGCACTGATCACCGACTTTTGCCAGAGCGTCTTGCCAGTCGCGCGATCGAGACAAATCAGCACTCGCTCTTTCTGTTCTGGCAGGCACGACACGACGAAGATGCGATCGTCCCAGATCACAGGCGACGCATGACCCTCGCCAGCAATCGGCACCTTCCATTGGATGTTCTTTCCTGTCGCGCCATCCCACGTCGTGGGAACAGTTGGCTCAAGACTCGATCCATCGCCACGCGGGCCACGCCAGCCCGGCCAGTTCTCGGCCTTCGCCGCAGCTGCAAAAACCGACGCGAGACAAACAACAGCGAAAAAGGAGGGACGGACCATGGAGTTTCTCGCGGAAGGCGTGACGAATTCGGAGCGGACTGCGATCAGTATGCCACCTGAAATATCTTGCGTCTATCTCTGGCGCTGGATTGCTTGCGTCGTCACTCTGACGGGCGATCGCTATCATATTGACAACACCCATTCCTCGCTGCAATGCCGACAACTCGCAAAATCTAACGAAAACAAGGATCGACGGGTCTGCCTGCGCTGCTGGCACGGGATCTGCAAATACTGGGAAACCATGACCCGGCCCCCCAGCCACACACCATCACACACGGGAGAATTCACAATGAAACGCACAGCCACCATCGCCGCTCTGGCCACGATCGTACTCGTTGCTTCCCACGCGTCGGCCCAAACCAATGATCACTTTGCGAGGCAGCGTCAGGAAGCGGTTGCTAAGCAAGCTGCACTGCAACAACACTTCGCTCACTCGCATGGCTCCAACGCCAATTTCAATTATCCAAATCGAAACCTTGGCCACTGGGGCGGGGTGACGACCACGCACCGCAACTACCAGCCTTCGTACGGCTCCTTTCAGCAGCAAAACATCCAGTTTTACCCCGTGAGCCCGTTCGGATGCGGAGTTCCGTCATACGGATTCTATGGCGGTGGCGCTCCGTACTGCTCGCCATATTATGGAGTTCCCGGTGGCTCGGGGATCTATATCCATCGCGAGATTTACCTGTCGCGTTGAACGTGCTCCGCAGCAGAAGGCTTCCATGTGATTACCACTGCGTCTCGCGATGTCCCGCCGTCGCGAGACGTTTTTTATGGACTTTCTGCGATCAGCGACTGTTCGCGGAGAGGTTGTGAAAAAATCGTGGGATAGGCTTCCAGCCTGTCATTTTCCCCGTATTTCTGACAGGCTGGAAGCCTATCCCACCCAATAAAATAACAGCCTCGGAGCGGAGTTGAACTGTCGGTGTGAGTGACCTCACGTTGGCTGAGCGATGTCGAGGCGAGCAGGCCAGCCGCTAAACTGGCTGCGAGCAACAGCAAGACGCGGAATTGAGAGGGTGGCTTCTGACTCATCGCGGTTTATCCAAGGCGGCAAGTGTGATTTCACGTCAACTCTAGGTCATCTATTCACACCTCCCGACGCCTCGTTCCGGTTGTGCCAGCCATACCGGTCAGCCCACCTGTCCCGCCATTCTCGCCCTTCCGGCGAACGCTTCTCTTCCGGCACGACGTTGCTTGCAACGTACGATTTACAAACTCGTTGCGTGCTTTAACGGCGTAGCGAAACAAAATCAAACAGCGGCTCGTCTTATCCCACAGAGGTAACGCACCGCTTGAGTTTGCAGTCCCGCTATGCGCATCCGTCGTGACAAGCCGTGATCGTTTGAGGAACCGAAGAGATGAAATTCAACCGCTTCGCCGTCGCATTGCTTGCACTCGCCGTCCCGACCGGCAGTTCTTTCTGCTGGGCTCAAGTCGCAGACTCACCTTCGCCCGAGTCGGCCGCTGCGGCAGTCGCAATTGGAGAAGTTCCGGCTGCCAGCGAAACAAAGCCTACTCCTTGGCGCGAGCAGACGATCTACATCCCCTACAAACAGCTGCAAAAGGTCTTCGAAGAACAAGGCCGTGGTGTGTTTGTGCCCTATGAGAAATTCCAGGAGCTATGGAAGAAGGCTCAGGCGAGCGAGCCGCAACCCGTCGATGACCGGCCGCCAATCGGAGCGATTGTCACCGAAATCGCCAGCGAAGCGACGGTCGAACGCGATGTAATCAACGTCCAAGCCAGTTTGCAAATCGAATTGTTGGGCAAAGGCTGGCATGAAGTTCCGCTAAGGCTGAGCGACGCTGCAATTCGATCCGCGAAGATCGGCGACGAGCCGGCACGAGTCCTGGCCGATGCGAAGCTGGGTTACAAACTGCTCGTTCAAAATACAGAAGACTCGTCGCGACGCCTGACGCTCGATCTCGAATACTCGAAGGCGTATTCCAAATCGCCGGGGCAGAACAGCGTCTCGCTGGAAGCTCCTCAAGCACCGGTCAATCGCTGGTTGATTCGTATCCCACAGACCGGTGTGAAGATCAATATCCAGCCCATGATTGCCGCCACGGAAGCTCCCGCCGAGGCACAAGCTGAAGAGACAGTCGTCTTGGCGTTCGTCGGGGCGGCCAGCACGGTTCGCGTCGATTGGACCCCGAAAACCGAAGGTGCCGCCGGGCTCGAGGCGCTCGCGACCGTTCAGGCTCAGCAGGAGGTTTCGGTCGACGAAGGCGTCGTCCGCACACGAACCCGGCTCGTTTATGAAATCAGTCGAGCCGAACTATCGCAGTTGATCGTGGAAGCATCGCTCGACCAGAAGGTCACACGCGTGCTCGATCCCAACGTGAAGAAGTGGGAAGTTGCCAAGGACGATGCCAAACAAACCATCACCATCGATCTATTCCAGCCCGCGCGTGGCACACAGAATATATTGATCGACTGTGAGAAGTTTAGCGACGAGGCGGCTCTGCGTGACACTCGCATCCCTGTCATTCAAGCGGTCAACGTCGGCCGACAACAAGGCATTGTCGTCGTAAAATTGGGCGACGAGCTGCGAGCGGAAGCAACCACCAAGAACGGACTGCTGCAACTCGACGCGGCAGAACTGCCCGAACCGCTGCGAAGTGTGAAATGGGAGTTCGCCTATCGATACGCCGCGTTGCCCTTCGATCTTGCGCTGAGCGTCGAGAAGGTGAAGCCGCGTATTCACGTGCAGCAACTCGTCGAAGCGTATCTTGAACCCGAGCAGATCACGCTCGACGTGTCCGCGATCTTCGACATCCAGCAAGCAGGTGTTTTCCAGTTGGCCTTCGACATTCCCGCAGGCTATACGGTCGAACAAGTTCAAGGTCGTGCGCTGGGCGACGCTCAGCCCGTCGTGGTCGACTCGCATCACTTGGAAGGCGATGGCAACACACGGATGCTAATCAACCTGTCACGCAAGGCGATCGGTCGTGTTGGCGTTTCCGCAATCTTGCGAAGGTCTTTGAATGAACCGAATCTCCTAACTCCCACCGGCGCGGCAGCCGAGATTCAGATCGCCGTCCCGCGTATCGCCACGGACGTCGAGGATGTCTCGGGCAGTCTGATCGTTCACGGACCGGAGAGCCTGCAAATCACCTCGCAGTCCGTCAGCGGGATGCGAAATGTTGCGATCGCCGAGGCACACAAAGACGTTCAATGCATTCGCGACGGGCGGTTCGCTGGGTTGCGTGAAGTTCTCGCGTTCGTCTTCACTCGCGACCCGGCCGAACTGACGGTGGCCGCCGAGCGACGCCGCCCGCACGTGACCGCACGACAATTGCTGACGGCTCGGATCGAGACCGGTGTCGTGAAGTACGAAGCTCGCTTCTTCTACGACATCCTCTACAGTGCCGTGAAGTCGGTTCGGCTGGACGTTCCTGAAGGACTCGCCGGAGATATCCGAGTCGCTTCGGGCGGTATCAGCAAAACCGCGATCACACCTCAGCCGGACGATGTGCCGGAAGGCTATGTCGCCTGGAACTTGACTGGCGATAGTGAATTCCTCGGTCAGCGACAGTTCGTACTCAGCTGGGAGCAAAGCACGCCGGAACTGGAAGTCGGCAAGAGTACCGACTATGCAATTCCAAGCTTGAAGCCGATTGGTGTTGACCGAGCGTGGGGACAGATTGTCGTTAGCAAAGCTGAAACGCTCGACATTCGAGCCGCGGCGGGCTTCGATGGTTTGCGTCCGATTGATCCGCAACACGACCTGATGCCAGGCGTAAGCGTCGCCGATGCCGCTCGAGCTTTCGAGTTCCATGACCTGTGGAACCTTTCCATCACCGCAACTCGCTACGAACTCGAAGAAGTAAAACGAACGAGCATCGAACGAGCGTTGATACGCATGGTTGTCACCCGGAGCGATCGCGTTTCGGTTCAGGCTTTGTATCGCATTCGGAGCGCCGTCCAACGACTGGCCGTGACGCTGCCCGCCGGCAGTGAGTTCGATAATGATCCGCTGTACATCAACGGCGAACCCAAATCATTGGAACACGGCGAACAGAACCAGCTCTTCATCCCGCTGGTGAATCAGAATCCAGAAACGCCGTTCGTTCTCGAACTTCGTTACACCGTTCCGGGCGATCAGAGGCAGCTCGACATGCCAACCTTCCCGGGCCAAGAAGGTCTGCAAACGGAACCGGCGATGCAGAAGGTGGAACTTTCCGTTTACTTGCCGAATGAGATGGCGTTGCTGGACGCGAACGGTCCCTGGACCAATCAGCAGGGCGATTGGTACTCGAAGCTGAATCGTCTGCCCGACCATCAGACGGGCGACGAGCACTTGCTGGCTTGGGTCACGGAAGGTGTGAGCATGAACAGCCAACACGCCACGACCTTCGCGGTCGATGGACGACTCTACAGCTTCACGACACTGCGCCCGGCTCCGCCACCGAACGGTTCGCTGCGATTGGTTGCTTGGGACGCGCGAGCGTTAAACTTGCTGGTCTTCTCCAGTCTGGCATTAGTTGGTCTTGTGTTCGTGCGGCGTTCGGCCAACAGCAAGTTAACCGTGATGGCAATCATCCTGGTTGGGGTCGTCATCGTCGGCGTGTTCGCACCGACATTTGCCATGCAGTTGATCGACGGCTACTTGTTGTTGGCCATCGTCCTCGTGTTGGTAGCGTGGGTTGTTTCTGGAATACTTCGGCAAACGACGCGGACCGTCACAGCATCGGCCACTCCAGAAGCTTCACCAGCAGTGACTGAAAACACACCGACCGCAGGCCAATCACCTTTCGAAGCCGTTGATGACGCTCAGGAGCAAGGCGATCGCGATGCCAACGACGGAGGTGGCGACAATGCGTAGCATTTACCGCAGTCGATCACAACAAATTCCCAACGGTCTTCGACGGGCCAAAGGCCCAGCCATTTACCTAGCCCAGCCCAGCGGGCTGGGTAACGATTGGCCTCGCCATCAGAGGGCCAACGGCCCGACCGTTTGCGGAAGTACGGAGCGGCCCGAGCAACCGTGCGGTGACTACAAAGAACCGGGCCGTTGGCCCTTAAAGCATCCACTGAATACCTGTCCCAGCCCGTTGGGCTGGGCTAGGCAAACCGCTGGACCCTTGGTCCGTGGCCGAGCGTTATCGCTGCCCAAGGCCGAGAGCATCCTGCTCTGTCTGCTGGCTGCAATACTCGCGACCATCGCATCGTCGACGACATCGACTATCGCCGCTGATCCGATCGTCAAACCGATCCGCGAGATCTTTGTTCCATTCGACGATTTGAATGTCTTGCTGCAAGGCGATGCCGAGCGAGCGTTCTTGACGCGGGAAGAGTACGAAGACTTGATCGCCAAGGCCAAGCAGACTCCGATCGAACACGCTCCGCACCAGGTCCTGCTGCTGTCGGCTGACTATGACACCACGATCCAGCAAGAGCGAGCGGCGATTCGCGGAACGCTTTGGATCGAAGTGCTCGAACCGGGATTGCATGCGATTCCGCTGGAGCTAAACAGCGTCGGCATTCGCACGGCGATGCTGGACGGCAAACCGGCGTCGCTGGGTCGCAACGCGCAAGGACAAGTCATGCTCTTCGTCGATAGCATCGGCAAGAAGCAACTTGAACTCGATCTGGTGACTGTTCTGCAAACGTCTGCCGCGCAACAGTCGCTTCAATTTGCGGTGCCAACGCCTTCGGCGACCCGACTGCGCGTCACCGTTCCAGGAAATGTCGAGGTCCGCAGCGGCGCGGCGGTTGTCTCGCGCAGCGTGGATCAGGCGGCAGGTGTAACACGTTTCGAGCTGTTGCCGCAGCGCGGTTCGCTGTCGTTGGTGATGTCGCTGAACAACAAGCTATTGCTCGAGCAACGCGTCGTTATGGCGCGCAGCGTCATTGTGGACGAGATGACCCAAGCGTACGAGCGGCTGCACGCGACGGTTTCACTCGGCGTGCTGCACGGTGCCGTCGACCAGTTTCGGTTTCGCGTCCCCGCAGGCTTCGAAATTACAGACGTCACTTCGCCCACGCTGGCACGCTGGTTAGTCAAAGATGACGCTGGTACGAAAACATTGGAAGTCGATCTGCGCGAACCGACGACCGGCACGGTCGTGCTGAGCATTTCGGCAATCAACAACAAGGTGGAACTCGAAAGCTGGCAGATGCCGAGACTCGTGCCTTTGGACGTTGCCAATCATGTCGCCGTCGTTGGACTCTTGATCGAAGATCGCCTGGCTGCCGACTCGATTGCCACCAGCGATCTGATCGCGATCGACAACGACGTCCTGCGAAAAGCATTGCCGGATAGCGTCTTTCAAGTCGATCCCGGCGCACCGAAAGTCCGTCCCGTCGCCGCGTATTATGCGCCGCAGGATCAGTATCAGTTAACCGCTCATTTCACTCGTCCTCCCGCGCTGGTCGACGCTCAGGCCACTCTGCTGTTCACGCTCGGTGAGAAGGAGCAGCACCTGCGTGGCACGATCGCGTTGGTTCCGAGTAATGAGAAGCTGTTTACCGTCGATCTCACGGTGCCAAGTGGCTGGCGTATTGCAACCATCGCGGCCGAAGATGGCTCGGCGATTCAATTCGAACGAATTACCGCTGCCGCAGACGGTCGATCCCGTCTGCACGTTAAGTTGCCCGCTGGCGTTGCGCCGGGTAGCGTGGCCAAGCTGACGATCGAAGCGACCAGCGTCCCGGAAGGTTGGCTCGATGAATGGTCGGAAAGTAACGCGACGTTCCCCGTCTTTGTCGTCGAAGGTATCGCCACGGCCACTGGTGCCATCGTCGTGCAATCGCGTGATGATTTGACGGTGCGTCCCGACCAGCTGAAGGGTCTAACGACTCTCGGCGACGCCGAACGCGTTGCCCTGGGACTTGAAGGTGCCGAGGGTACGCTGGTTTACAAGATCAATGATGCGGACTACTCGGCAACGTTCGCGGTTGAAAGAATCCAGCCACGCATTACTGCCCGCGCCTTCAGCTTCCTAAAGATTGAACCGGAAGGACTCACGGCTCACTACGAAATCGTGTACGACGTCCAGCAGGCGCGGACCAGGAAGCTGCTGTTTCAGTTACCGGAGGCAACTCCAGCATCGTTGTCCGTTCGAGGACTCGATGGTACACAGGTGAAGGAGTACTCCAGCGAAATCGTCAACGGCCACCGGCAATGGACCGCGTCGCTGGCAGCTGCGGTCATGGGCCGAGCCCGCCTGGCAATCGATTTTGAACAACCGCTAGCGGAAGAAGAGCCGCAAGACTGGGAGTTGCCCTTGGTGCGGGCCATGGGCGTCGCCTATCAATCGGCGACTGTCGCGGTAGAAGGAAGTCCCGAGTTCGATGCACAATTGGAAACCAATGGTCGCAAGATCGATGTTGGCGAGTTGGTCGATGCGGACTATCAAGTCGGCAAGCGCTTGCTCGGTGCCTTTGGTTTCGTTGACGATCCGCAAGTTACGATCGAGGTCTTCCAACGCCCTGGCTTTGGTCTGCCCACCGCCATCACTCAGCGAGCCGAACTTGTCACGCTGGTTGCGGCGAGTGGCAATAGCCAAACGTCGGCCCGCTACTTGCTTCGCACCAAAGCCGCCTTCTTGCAAATCAGCCTTCCCAGCGGAACGACACTGTGGTCGGCCACCGTCGACGGCAAGCCATCGACGCCACAGCGAGACGGCAATGATCTCGTCATCAGCCTTCCGCCAACATCCGCCGACGCGCTTCGCGACCTGCAAATCGTATACGAAGCTGAGGCTACAGCCTTCCAGTGGATGGCAGACGTGGAAGCCGTTGCACCGCGGCTGGTCGTGCGGATGGACGATGGTGGCACAGGTTACGAAGTGCCTACCGCTGATGTCTTGTGGCACCTTGTCTTGCCCGAAGGGCAGCGCCTCGTGCGCAGTCACGGCACCGTCTTCACAGATGACCTCCCGCACAGCAACAAGTCCGCGTCGGTCATTGGTCGCGTGCTCTATGGGTTGAGCGGTGGGATCGGCGAGTTTGGAGTTTTACCGGGATTGTGGTTGTCGTCAGAACGACCGATGGCACTGTCTTCGGGTGCCTACCTGACCGACGATATACAGTATGGCAGTGTGGATCAGTTGCAAATGGAAAGTGAGGCAGCCCGTACCGTGGAAATGGACTTCAAGTTCGCCGAGCCAGCGGCCCCAGAGATGGCCGCACCTGCCGAGGCGAAGGCGCAAACTGCAGCAGAAGATGCCCCCGCACCGGCGGCTCCGCCGGCTGTGGGCGAACGAGTTGACTTGGACCGCCTGCAAAGGGATGGCGTCGCACCGAGTCGAGTTACTCGCGGCGACAAGTACTGGGCTCTGCAAGGTGTTCGCAGTTTACAAATCGAACTGGAACGCTCGGGTCAGCAGATCACATTTCACAGCATGGGAGTGCGACCGCAACTGCGCGCGACGCTGGTGCAGACCGATCGACTGGCGTTCCTGTCTTGGGCACTGGCGATCGTGACCGCAATCTGGGGCACCGCGCAGACCAAACGCTGCGTCCGCAGCAAGACTCGCTTCGTGTTGAATGCGTGTGTCGTGGCGGTAGCTTCTCCGCTGGTGATTGGTTTATTCTCTGGCTTGGAGTTAGCGGTGGTGTTCGTGCCGATGCTTTACGTGGCGTTGCTGCTGGTTCCGTTCTATGTCGTCGCCGGTGTCGCCAAGTGGATTGCAGCGAAAGCAACTCCTCGCAGTGCTCCCGCGGCGGCAGCTACAACCGCGGCGATCCTGTTCGTGGTGTTGTCGGTCTCGCCAGCGTTCTCGCAAGACGCAAACAACCGCCCCGCGATCGATCCCGCCGACCTGCTGCTACTGCTTCACCCCGACAAGCCAGTCAAACTTCCCGAAGACGCCGTGATCATTCCGTATGATCCAAGCGACGCGAACGGCGTGGCCAATGCCAAGAAAGTCCTTGTGCCTTATACCGAGTACACTCGTCTTTGGAATCTGGCCTTCCCCGACAAGCCTCTCGATACGCCTCAGCCTCCGGCACCTTACGCCTTCTCGGACGCCACGTATTCGGCGACGCTAGAAGGTGAAGAGTACCTATTGATCCAAGGCCACATGGATCTGGACGTCTATCACCGCTCGCCACTGGAGATTCCACTGCGCCTCGTGGGCGGAGTCTTGGAGCGTGCCGCACTGGACGGCGAACCGGCGCGATTGCGAATCATCGCCCCGCAACCCGCACCCGCGAACCAGCAAATGAAACAAGCAAACCAAGCTGCGGCAGCTCAACCGGAAGCGTTCGCGATGCTGCACGTTTCTACTCCCGGGCGCAAACGACTCGAACTCGCGATCCGCTTGCCCGTCTCGCGCAGTGGCGGATGGCGAATCGCGCGAGGCCAATTGCCGACGGCTCCAGCCACGCAATTGACGCTGACCGTCCCCGCACCGCAGACCGAAGTCCGTATGGCCGGAACGCTCGATCGTGCCAGCTTCGAGACGACACAAGCCAACGAATCCATCGCCACGGCGCTGCCGTCCGATGGCGAGTTCAGCTTGCAGTGGCGGCCAACCGTCGCGGCCGGGCAAGTCGATCAAACACTGACCGCTCGGTCGACCGGCGTGCTCGACATTCAAGAAGATGGAATTCGCCTGGCCTGGAAACTGGAACTGCAAACGCGAAACAATCAACGCGAAACGTTCACATTCGTCGTACCGCAAGATTACCTGGTCGAACGCGTCTCTGGTGACAACGTTCGCGGTTGGCAATCGCGAACCAACGGCAATGAACAGCAAATCGACGTGACCTTGCTCAAAGCCGCGACCGGCACCGAAACGATCACGCTGGGTCTGTCCCGGCGGATCGTGATCGGACTTGCCGCGAGTCCCGCTCTCGTCGCGCCGGCGGTCACGGTTCCCGATGCCGTCCTGCACCAAGGACAACTCGCGGTTCGTCGAAGTCCGCTGTTGGATCTCCGCACCGAACAAGCGACGGGATTGAGTCGCGTCGAGATCGCACCCGAGACGCTGACAGCAGTCTTAAGCTCGGTGGCCGAAGAAAGCCCGCTGGGTTTGAAGCCCTTCGAGTCGTTCCGTTTTGGTGCCACGACCTATCAACTCCACTTGTCTGCCGTCGCCTATAACTCGCGGATCAACGTCGAAGAGCAGACTGTATTGCGGGTCGGCGAGCGCGAGACGACGGTGGAATCTCGCCTGAAGTTCACGATCGCTGACCGGCCATCGCATCAGCTCGAAGTTGAATTGCCCGAGGGGTTCCAGGTGAAAGAAGTGGTGACGCCTGGTTCGTTCGACTGGGCGGTGACGACTGCGAATGATCAACGGCTGTTGACCGTTTACTTGGCATCCGGTGCGATTGGCAGCTTGGATCTAGATCTACGCGGCAGCATTCCACGCGCGGCCGGTAACACCGTGGACAACCCGCGATTCGTGGTCCGAAATGCGGCTCAGCAATCGGGCTTCATTGCCGTGCAAGTCGATCCTTCGGTCAACGTGACGGCTGACCAACCTATCAACATCGAAGAAGTGCCTGTAGCGCGAGTGGCCAACTGGCTGGTCGATGCCCAGCGAGCGTTGACTCGGCTAGTCATGTTCCATCGCGCGGCGGACTACAGCGTTCGCTTTCAGGTCGCTCCGAGGCAGCCGAAAGTCAATTCGTTCAGCGTGACCAACGTTCGTGTCACACCGCGCGAGATCGAAGAACTGGTGTTCTTGAAGTTCACGGTTCGCGATGCGGGCATTCGTGAGGTGTCATTCTTGCTGCCCGAATCGCTTCGCAACTCGCAGATCACCGTGCCGCTGTTGCGACAGAAGACGATCACGCCGGTCGAAGGCGACGCGGGCCAAGTGCGAGTGCGGCTCGAACTGCAAGATCAAGTGATTGATGAACTGATCGTGCTCGTGCAGAACTCTCGTTCGTTAACTTCCGACAACTACATCGCGCCCGTTCCGACGATCGAAACCGGCGCGACCGACTTTCGCTATGTCGTGATCGAGAGTGTGGGTCGCGACGAGGTCGTCGTGTCAAAGAACGAGGGCTTTCTCGAACTCAACCGTCAGTTGTCTCAGTGGAAGCAGTTGGCCCAAATACTTCCCGGCAACATCACGCAAGCGTATGTCGCGCGCGATGCCGCCGAGCCGCTGCAATTGTCGATCGCCACACGACAACGCGCCAGCGTCGAGACCGCAGGCGCGAGCATTGGCCTCGCCCAGACGTTGCTGATGGTTGACGCCAACGGTGCCTATCGCGGTATGCAGGAATACCGCGTCGATAACAAGACCGAGCAATTTCTGGAAATTGAGTTGCCCGAAGGTGCGGAGCTGTGGACCGTGCTCGTGGCTGGCGAAGCAGTAAAGCCGACAGTCGTACCGAATGCGACGACGAACGGGCGGATGCGAGTGCCGCTGATCAAGACGCAAACGGGCGATTTGGATTATTCCGTTATCCTCAAGTACGGCGGCGATCTGGATCGGCTCCGCACACTGCGCAACATCAGCTTTCCTTTGATGCGAACGATCAACATCAATGTCCAACAAAGCCACGTGCGACTTCGTTTGCCGGAGACGCAACGCTGGTTCAACTTCGCCGGCAGCATGCGTCACGTGACTGATGCCGGAGATTTGGCGGCGGACTATGTGTCGTATCAAACCAAGCAAGTACAGCGGTTGATGCAGGTGGTAAAAGGCGAGTTGTATGATCCATTTTCGAGAATGCGAGCCCAAAGCAATTTGAAGCAACTTGCACTTGCGACGCACAACTATCACGACACGTACAGGTCTCTGCCGACGAATGAACGATTGCAGCGCGAGTTACTGAGCAACTCGGGCGTGGTGCAAGAAGCCGAGAAGCAGATACAGCAAAATGCACAAACCCGATCCGAAGCGGTCAACTTTGGCAACAGTTTCCGCTTCAAGCAGCTGTACGAAGAGCAAGCGACCAATCGCGCCGTCGATATCGTCAGCGATTTGAACAACAATTTCGATGTGGCCCCCGCCGAGCAAGCGAAAGAGAAAGCTGTTGAGCAGAAGTTTAACGACAAGTGGTTCTTCGAGAATCAGCTTGGCAAAGGTGTAGGCAAGAAAGATACCGCTGCCGATTCGCGCATCGCCGCACGTCCCAACAAGGCCCCGGCGTCGAAACCTGCCCTTGAAATTGAACCTGAGTTTCTCAAGCGGAAGAGCGAGTTGAATGACTTGGCTGACAAACAACTCAGCAAGAACCAGAGTGACGAAGCGTCGCAGGTCGAACGCTATCAGCAGCGCTTGGAAATGCAGAATGAAGGACGGCAACTCGGTCGCTTCGGACAAGCGGCACCACCAGCTGGCTACGCCGTACCGCAAGACCGTGAAGCCGCCGAAGGCTTGAGCGAGCTTGAGTCGCGACGACGGATCCGTGACGAGGCAGCCGGGTTCGGCGGTGGCGGAGGTTTTGGCGGCAGTGAAGCGATGTACGGGAGTGGCTCGGGTCTAGGGTACGCCGCAGGTGACTTGATTGAAGGTATTAACACAGTTCCAGCATCAGCCATCGAGACAGGACTAACAAGCCTTGACGTCGCGCTGCCAGAACGAGGCGTCGAGTACTTGTTTACAACTCCGCGCGGTGACATTCAGATCACTGCTCAAAGTGTATCCAGCGACCAGGTCGATCGAGTGCTGGGCCTATTGAGCCTTCTCGCCGTCTTGATCGCCCTCGGTCTCGCTTACCGAATCGGCCGTGCGATTGTCGCCAGGACCAGCGAGCGAATGTTGACGCTGGTGATGATCTTGCTGGGAGTGATGAGCATCCTTGGCGGAGTACTCCCGATTCTCGGCATCGTCCTGATCGTTTGGGGCATCTCGAAGATGATTCGAAACACATCGCTAGCCTGATGCCAGCGAACCACTTAGTGCTGTCGGCGTTGCGTCGCCATATTGGACAATCGTGATGCGGGCTTCTACTGGCTTGCTTCCCGCTCCGGCGTAAATGTTGACGAACCTTGCCGCCTTCTCGATTGCCGGGTTCACCTTGTCGGCAGGACCGCCCGCCGTGCTGTCAACGCAGATCTTTGATCCATCGCGTGGCCGGTCACCTGCATTCGGAAAGCGAACGACTTGGCCGTAGTCCTTGATGCGAGGATAAATAAACTCGAGGGCATCAGGTGATGCGTCAGCTCCGGGTTCAGAGGACTTTCCTTGGGTGCTTTGAGCCAAAGTCGATACCGAACTCACCGCCGATACAAGAAGCACGATGGCGAGCGTCTTCGCCAGAGAAATCCGCTCACTCCTGGTTGCTGTCTTTTCGAGATGCTGGGCGAGTCTGCTGTACGATTCGTAGTTGTCGCTTCGGGTAATCCGTGTAAATCCGGTTGACACCCAGTTCGAGAAATCTCCTCATCTCGGAATCGCTGTTCACGGTCCAGGCACCGGCTGCTAGACCCGCCTCACGAATCTTGTCGATTTTCGCCTGCGTAACGACCGCCTGATTCAAGACCAGTGCCTCGAATCCATGTCGCTTCGCCGTCGCAATGTCTTCGTCGATGTTTGACTCGCCACGATCCCAGAACACCGGCAACTCTGGTGCGAGTTGCTTCACCTTTGCCATCAGCGTCAGATTGCCGTCGTTAAATCCGACCCAGGGTTCGCCTTGGAGCCGTTTGACGAGTTCCACCGCTTCCGCGACGCAGTCCATCTTCGGTTGGATCGACACCCGCGTCCGGTTCTGAGCCATAACGAGTCGTAGCACGTCTTCCAGAAGTGGGATCGTGTGCTTGGGTAGTTGCTCGACGGTCAGATTGTGGACGCGACGAAACTCGGCGGCCACGTCTACGGTCAAGAGTTCGTCGTACGAAGATCGCACAACATCGAGGTCTCTGTCGCCAACCCGCTTTGTTGTTCGGTCGTGAATGACCACTAACTTTTCGTCTGCTGTCTTGAAGATATCGAGTTCAATCCAGTCGGCACCAACTTCGATTCCACTCGTGAACGCCGGAAGGGTGTTCTCTGGGAACTCGCCGGAATTTCCACGGTGGGCAGTGACGCCGTTGTGGAGGAATTCCGCCCCGTAAACGCTGGCGGCAATACCGCAGGTCGCGATCAAAACTGGGATGAGTTTACACACGGCTTGTCCAATTCTCGAATTCAGTCTTACTTCGCACGCACGCCTGCATCACGAACTGGGCTCGTATCTTTCAAGGACAGTTCTCCCGCTTCAGCACTCACAAACTGTGGATCGGCTTCATACGATCCGCTCGTCTCCACCACGGGCAACCGCAATCGACTGCTTCTGTCGGGGCGATCAATACAGTACCAGTGATTCTTGGAGAACTTGAAGCTTGCTGACGCTGTGTGAGGGCCGATGTCCACCGTGCCTCGCGTTTCGTCCGCGCGAAAGGCAATCAAGTTGTTACGGAAGACTCCATTGCGGCATGGCACGAACTGGCTCCCCTGCGACTCTTGCAGTATCCGCAACACATACCGCTCTGGCCGGTAGATCGTGTTGTAACGGACGATGGCTCCGTCGACGCCGACGAAACAGATCGGAGCTGAAGAGCCGATGAACGTACAGTCTTCGACCGTGATATCTTTCGCTTCGTAGCCATCCACCTTCGGGCGAAAGTATGCAAGCCCCGTGCTGCCGCCGATGTTAACGCTTCGACTGCCAGCGTTCTCAAAGCGGCATCGTTGGATGACAATGTTCCTACTGCCACCTTTGGTCTGAACGCCATTCGCTGCGACATCACCGCGATAACGGAACGTGCATCCCGCGATGGTTCCGTCATGGCAGCCGACCATATCAATCGCCGAGCCGTCGTCACCCCAGCGTTCAACCGTACAGTTTTCGACGCGAAAGTTGTCCAAGCCAGACAGCTTGATTCCATCTCGGTTGCCTTCTGGACCGACGTCACGAATGGTGAGACCACGCAGGACAACGTGATGTGCCGGAGTTTCGTAAGACGCACCATCGTCGATGTTGATGCCGTTACCGCTTGCGTCGGTCAGAATCAGATTGTGAAGTTCAACAAAGGCCGGATCTGTGAGATGGAAGCACGAGTTGTGTCCTTGGAAGACCGGCGGGTTCTCTTTATTCGCCGCCGCCAGAATGATCGGCTGGCCTTCTTCGCCTTGCAGCCCGTTGAAATGCAGGCCGCCTTGATACGTCCCAGGGGCAATCAGGATCGTGGTGCCCGGCTTCGCTTGTTCGACCGCCTTCACGATTTGGTCACGCGTGTTCACCGTGACGCTCTGCGACTTTGCCGATTGACTCGACAACAGAATCAGCGAGCCCGTTACGAAGATCAACTTAAATTGGCAAGTCTTCATTCGCTGTCTCCGTCGTGCCCTGATAAAGGTTGTCGATTAACGCCGTGGTCGCATTCAGAACGTGGAGTTGCTTCCCTGCTTGCCCTTCCAGTAAGGGCAGAACGGACAATCTTCGCCAATCGGGAAGTCCTCACCTTCTTCGTGCGGGCAACCCATATTCCGGTCAGTCACCACGACCGACTTAACGCCGTGCTTGGCAAAGAACTCCTGAATTCCCGCCTGGACCTTCGGATTCTCTTCCACGTCTGTTCCCACCCACCTTTCAATAATCACTTCCTCATCAACTTCGAGAAGCACTCCAGCAACGATCTTCGTCGTTACCGTGTCGTTTGGGCCGTAGCGAGCGATCGTGCCGATGGGGAACTCCGGTGGCTCTTGTGAACGGTTCTCCGCCCGAAACTCCTCGACAGCCGCTTCCCATTCATCAAGTTCGATATCGGACAAGAGATGCAAGTTGTCTTCCGTCACCAGTCGCCCGGTCTTTTCAGTGGCGTAGATGATCGCCGGATCGATCCCCGCTTTTTTCATCGCCTCGATTATCTGGTGTTCGGCGTGTTCAAAGTGCGGCAGGTCCGAAAATACCGGATCCTCGGGGCCGGGTTCCCGTCCGTGCTTTGCGATGAACGACTGACGTTGCTCATCGAGAAGAGCTCTCATCTCATCCGAGACCGGTACGGACTTGAAAATATTGCCGTCGTCATCTTCCAGCCATTCAAAGTCCTTGTGAATGCAACATTGCTTGTACTTCTTTCCGCTGCCGCATGGGCACGGGGCATTGCGAGAGACTTGTCGACGAGCCATGACGTCCTCCAGAGCGGCTACAATGTTAACTCAGCAAGCGTTCATTCTCTGCGCGAAACTAACGAACACAACCCGACCAGCGACGTATCTGATATTAGTTTTTCCGCCCATTTCCACACAGCTCTGAACCGACGCATCTCTCTCATGGGACATCGAGTGTCCGATCCACTGCTTAAAACTTGGAACCGCCACACCGTTGCCTGTGGCGACCCGCCAATCATCAACGGCGACGGGGCCGTAAAGCGTACTGAAGCCGCCAGGTGCGGAAGTGGGAGCGAGACGGATGAGCAGCAGCGTCGGTAAGGCCGCAGTTGAATTCGAGCTGAAGGATGCCAGCGGAGACGTGCATCGACTTCGAGACCACGCCGGACACTGGTTGCTGTTGGTGTTCCACCGGCATCTGGGGTGACTGCCATGCCGCGAGCATCTGTCGCAGTTGCGAGAGCATGAAGATGAGATCGAAGCCTTGGACATCAAGGTGCTCGTCATCACCTTCGAGGCCGGGCCGCTCGCCTTGGCTTATGTCAAGGAATCTAACATGCGATGGCCGCTGTTGGTCGACGAGTCGCGTGCTCTGTACGCAGCCTACGGAATGCACCGTGGTTACTGGCGAGACATTCTCGGTTGGTCGTCTTGGCGGACTTATGCGAAGCTGCTGCTTCAAGGTCGACGATTGCGCAGGTCGTCGGGAGACCTGCAACAACTGGGCGGTGACGTGTTGATCGATCCAGAAGGCATTGTTCGCCTGCATCACGTCGGCACCGGGCCAGCTGATCGGCCATCGGTTTCATCGCTGCTGGATGTTGTTCGAGTCCGAAGTTGAGTCGCTACGAGGCGTCGTGTCAGGCGCGCGTTGTGGTTAGCTTGATTGTCGTTGAACTGCTGAAACAGTGCATCCAATCGGTCGACCGCTTCGGGTCGTAGCGTGAGCATGCTGTAATTTGACACATCGCCTCCTGCGGTGAGTCACAATTGCTTCTCACCTCTACGAGCTACGTCGGACTGCATCGGCTCGCGGCGGGCGAGTCGCCGCGACATACCCTGCGACGCGTCGCCCTACCGCGTAGTGCTGACTGCTAAGTGCTAAGTGCCAAACACTAAGTGCTACATGCTAAAGACTCTTAATCCGTTCGATTTTCTCAATAGCCGCCTTGGCCGCCTTCAACCCACCGCATTGCTCGACGAACTTGATAGCGGCATCCAACGCGTCGGTTGAGGCGGCGGTTGGCGCAACGCTATTGCTGGGCGAGCCCTTTCTCCGGCCTCGCTTTTTCGGCTTCGCGTTCATCGCGCCTTTGACGTTGCTCACGTAAGTGGCCGTGATGTCGTACTTCTTTAGCGTTTCCGCGATCTCCTTCGGCGTTGCTTCGGGCGTTGCCGACATTGCTGCTTTGATCAGTTGCGTTTTGTTGACCTTCCTCTTTGCCATTGATTTACTCTCACAAAAGTTTTCAAGCCCACGATTACCAACCTTGACTATAATTACGGCGAAGTTAATACGAAACCGCTAGTTTGGCTGCCAACTTGAAATTGGCTATCTATTCCAGTGCCTGCGGTTTTTTCATTGACAACCGGGCTCCGCCACCGTCTTCCCGCGAACACCGCGAACAAATCATCAATACGGCCGCACAGACGACGGTGGCCGCGCTGGCGGCAGAGGCACCGATCCAGATGGTCGTGATGTAGCCCGCGAGCTCCCTTCGCTCGGTTGCCGTGGCCGCTGCGGAGGACGCTGCGGACGGGACCAAGGCAACCATCCAAAACGAAATCCAGAACGCGTTGTGCAGTTACTGCTGAAACGCCTCGAACATCGGGGGGGGCCACGCGAAGGCGTTGGCTTCCTTGCACCCGATCGCGGCCAACGGCAAGCTGGGCCGCAAGCTCTTGGTCGGATCGGTGGGAATACCCGGTCCCTGGTCGATCACCGTCCAGTCGAGGGCGTCGAGTTGAGGGCGTCGAGTTGAGCGAGGAACGGCTTTTCGACGAAGGAGTGTTCAGACATCGGTTGAACAATCTCAAATCTCAAATCTCAAATCTCAAATCTCAAATCTCAGATCTCAGATCTCAGATCTCAGATCTCAGATCTGAGATTTCAGATTTCAAATTTCAAATTTCAAATTTCAAATCCTCTCCCTATCGCCTTCCGTCGTGGATGTTTCGTCCGCGCCGGCTTGCTCAGAATGCACTGCGGCATCTGCCTTCAGCTTTGCTTCAAAGTCAGCTTGCCATTGACGTCGTGATTCCTCAAATGCCCCTTTGCGTTTCCGAGAATCGTACTTGGCCCGCGACTGGTCATTCAAATGACGCGGCCCTTCGATATCCGAGTTTTGCAGACTATTGGTCCATCCCCGGATTTGTCGCGAAATCGATTCGCAGGTTGATTTGAGATCGGAGATTTCAGATTTCAAATCGGCGAAGCCGTTCATCCGTTCCATCACGCACAGCATGCTGCGAACTTCGCCCGCCGAACCGCGTGCGATATACAATAAACTGAGCAATTCCTTGGTCGTTCCGCGTTCAAAGCCTTCGGCGATGTTGTTCGAGATCGACAAGGCTGCACGCTGAATCTGGTTGGCCAAGTCACCTTTGCCGCGAAAGGACGGACGTTGAGTCCAATCGAACATCTTCGCAGCAAGGTCAGCCGCCACCCGCCAAACAGGCAAGTCTTCAAAGCGTTCGTATTTCATCCGCACCCCCCTGCATGAATTTCAAATTTCAAATTTCAAATTTCAAATTTCAAATTTCAGGTTTCAGGTTTCAGGTTTCAGGTTTCAGGTCTCAGGTCTCAGGTCTCAGGTCTCAGGTCTCAGGTCTCAGGTCTCAGGTCTCAGGTCTCAGGTCTCAAATCTCAAATCTCAAATCTCAAATCTATCACCGCATCCCGTCCGACACAAAGATCGCGATCGAAAAGGGTCGTTGCTGAAGTTTAGGCATGGGCGGCGACCTCCTCGGCTTCGTTCACCCTTGCGCTATCATCGCTCCTCGGTGCGTTCTCGGTGATTCTCGACCGCCGTTTCATAGACGGTAACAGCGGCCTTTGCCATCAGGTGCATGGTCTGGCGTGAAGGCAGCAGCGATACCTTCTCGAGGCCCATGCCGACGATGACCTCGGCAACGGCGTCTTCGATTTTCGCTTCCAGCTTGCGGACAACCTTTTGATCCATCGATCACCTCTGCTTCTTCATCAGTAGCAGCAACATGACCACCGGCGTCTTCGTCTTTACGCTGTGCTGCAAATTCGCAGCCATGTGAATCCAAGTTCCGGGTTGTGCCTCGACCGTTTCGTCCCCGAGCGTCAATGTCGCCTCGCCTTGGATGAAATGCAGAATGGCGGGCGTGGATGCCGTGTGATCGGACAATTCCTCGCCCTGTCCAAAGCCGAAGATCACGGTCTTCACATGGTCGTCGTTGAACAACGTGCGGGTGAGAATGCCGTCTTCGGGCGGTTCCACCTCCTTGGCGAGGTCCATGATGTGCGTGTAGTCGTGACTCATTTGAACTCCTCTTTCCAACGAGCGACTTCGGCATCATATCGCTCGTGCATTCCGGCCAGATCACGCTCCTGTTCGACCTGAGTAAACTTGTCGTCCATGTCAGCGTCATCGGCTTCGCTCATTACATTTCCGGCCATTCGGAACAGAATGTTATTCTCCTTGAAGATGTGCTGACGTAGCAGGGGAATGAACGCCTTAGCCGCAGCCGCAAACTTGGTGCCGTCGAACTCGTCGCCCTCACTGGCTTCCTGCATCCGGCGCACGCAATCACGGCCAACATCGTGCTCGTGGAGCATGACGCCGATTGGCCCGCCTTGCTCGGGAATGCCACGCTCTTTGAGCAGCGGGAAGAACAAGTCTTCTTCCTTGGCGTGATGGCACTGGTCGGCGAACTGGGCGAAGAAATCGGGGGCCCAAGTAGGGAAGCCATTCGGGATCGGCTGGCCCGAATCAATCCGAGCAACTGCTTGCTCCAGCACGCTCAGGCCCCGTTCGATGATGTCGTGTTCAGCCACAAGCCGGTCGATAGATTTCATGTGGTCACTCCTTATGCCAAAATGTCATTTCCGAAACAGACTTACAAGTCTCGGCGAATCGTCTCTTCCTTATACTGTACGAAGCGGGCTTGCTTGTACCTGGCCAAAGCAGCGGGATGGTCCAGCGTGCAGGTGCGTAACCAAAACCGCTTCGGCTAGTCGCTCCATACCTCGTCGATGGCTCAATGCAGAAACCACTTCCCGATCCCTTGGCCGATGAAGTCCGGTATCAGTCCGAATTGTATCAACTCGATCTCGTCACGTGGGCGGCGGTCTAGCTCGGCAAAGCGTGCTGGCGATCCATCGATGTGCAGAACATGCAGTTCGTTCAGCGGGTCGTTCAGAATTGCGGCGAGTTCTTCGTCCGGGAGCTTTCGTCGGCTCAGCCAGTGATAATCCTTGCCCACCGCATCGCAGAGGCAACGATAGTACGGCACGGATGGTGCTTCGGCGTGGTGAACAGCTAGTCCACCTCGTGGCGTCGGCACGTCTCGCTGAGAATGAGCGAGCATTTCGAAGAAGTACACAGTGACATCCGCAAACTACATGCTTCTCCTTCCGCCGTCGCTCACTTCATCGGATGCTTCTGGAAGAACTCCCACATCAAGTCGTTGGCCGACACATCGAGCGTGGAATTGCCGAGGAATCTGAGTGGCGGTTTCCGCCCCGGCCAAGTGTGGCCGCCGCCCTCAATTTCGATCAAGACAACTTCGGCACCATCCTTGCCCGGCCCGTAACACTTCTCTGTCACCTTGGTCCCATCATCTTTCTTGTCGGGGAACTCGATGATGGTTGGCATCTCTGGGCATCCGTTGATCTTGCACCAAATGGAGATTGATTCCTCGACCGACTTGAATGGCAGAAACTTGGGAGCGTTATTGCCGAGACCGTCATAGGGAACGATGTTGTCGGCCTTGCCGTGGAAGTGCATGACCGGCACAGGTCGCTTGGGTTTGCTTTCATCGGCGGTGACGGTCCCAGCCACGGGAGCAATGGCGGCAATTCGATCCGACATTTCAGCGGCCAGCTGATAGCACATCATGCCGCCGTTGGACATGCCCGTCGCATACACTCGTTGCAAATCGACGTTGGCGACTGTGGCAAGATCATCGAGTAACAAGCCAACGTACTTCACGTCGTCAGCACTCTCTGCGGCCAGTTTGCCTTGGCGACCGCCAGCGTTCCACGTAAGAAATGGACCGAGGCCCGTGCCGTTGGGATAAACGGCGATGAACCCAGCCTCGTCCGACTTCTGACTCATGCCTGTCATAGACACGGTGATGGCCGCTTTCGTGGCGGGACCGTGAAATACTAGCACCACGGGTGTCGGCTGGTCGTGGTCGTACTTGGCCGGGACTTGTACGAGTTAACTTC
>CAUJKL010000277.1 GCA_963204995.1 Planctomycetota bacterium
CTCTTCGGCACGGCCAACTCGCGCCAAGGGAGTGATCGCGATGGTCAGAAGTAGCAGCAAGATTTGTTTCATGGGTATCTCCGATGTGAGTGGACGCTATTCGATGTAATCTGCGACACAAGAGCTATTAGCGGACGATCGTCGCCACCCAGCCAGACTTACCAGGGGCGGTGACGTTTACTTTGCTGCCTCCTTGGACCGTGGTCGTCGCGCCCCAATCGCCGGTCGAGACGTTGATCCAGCGGAGTTCGAACTTCCGTGAGTGATCTGTCAGATCGAGCGTTACCGATCCGCCATCCGTGAAGTAGAGCAGGTATTTCTCACCCGCCAGGGCAGCCAGATACGCCTCGTCCGCTTCGATGATGTCACGCTCGTGACACCACCGCAGGCAGTCCGCGAATCGTTGCCAGTAGTCGTCGTTCCACTGTTCGAGGTCGAACTTTCCACTAGACAACCGCTTGTGCGGTTTGAGTTCAACGCCTTCGCGCTGACTCATCGTGTTACGAACGTAGTTCGCGCCGACGGTGGCGATTTCATCGAGGTGCTCTTTCAGTTCCTCCGCCAAAAAAATGTGGTCGGTCTTGCTACCTCCGAGCAACAAAACCGGCTCGTTCTTGTATTGCCAATAGCGAGGGTTCTTGCCGTAGGTTTGAATATAGTTCGCCGGATCGGCGGAATGTAACGTGGCCGCAGTCAGGAACGTGATTGCGAGAGTCAGACAGCAGGCAGGAGGTCGATGGGCAGCCATATCGAGTTCCATTCTTGAGCGAGATATCGTTGATCGCGACTCTGACCGCATCATCATAAGGCAATCGCATCGAGAATCCATCAGTGGACATCGACCAGAAACAAATGTGCGACGGTTGATAGGATTGCGTGTTGAGCATTTAAGTTCGTCAGGCTTTCCAGCCTGACAAGGGGGAGTGTCAGCCTAGAAAGGCTAACGTACATTGCGGCTGTGCCGCACTAAGTATGCCGACATGTTCGAGACGGCGCGACATCGGTTCGATAATCGACTGTTGGCGCGATCGTTGGATTTTGAGCCTGGGTACGCGAGATCAGAACAAGGCGTAAGCGTCCCAGCAACAGCATCTTGACTGGCGGGTAGCCTGAAGCTGTGGGGTTGGTGCCGAGTACTTTAGGAGTTAAGTGATGCGTAAGCGGCCACGAGATGAGGCGAAAGAGCGGCGTTGGCGAGCTTTAGCTGGCAAGCATTCGGCGAGCGGGCGGTCGATTTGGGCGTTCGATACGTGGTTGTTTCGCCGGTCGCTTCCAGCCGTCACCAAACAGAACAAAGTCGCTTACTACCTGACGTTTACTCGTAACAGTTCAGGTTCGCTAACCTCGTAAAGGTTCGGGTACATTGACTCCTGGGGCAGAGACAAATCAGGGCAGTCCCTTCATAAAGTAGAATGTCCCTTTTGCTGCGTGTGCCTTTTGCTGCGTGCTCAATGAACCGAGTTGTTCACGCCCAGAGGCGTTTATACTATGTTATGCCGCAGGAAGACTTTCTACTTGTTTGTCTTGGCGGCGATTGCTCGTGCAGAAGAAAAATGAACATCGACAGTACGATCCAAAAGCGATTTGATCTTGCCACTCGACTTCTCGATACCCACCAGCATCACCGATTGCTGGATATGCCGCTCTGGCACTGGCTGCAATTGGACCATCTGCATATCCCGGTCGCGTGGCTTGATCGAACGTTGCGCGAAGTGCTGCGACTGCGACTTGTCGAGATTGCTTCGACCCGAGGAATCGGCGCTAAGAAACTGGAAAAGCTGGTGCTTGCAGTCGATCGCGCTCGCATCGCGATTGCACAAGACGATTCTGCCGGTCTCGGTGATACGAATCGGTCGACGGGCGACCATGCCAGCGAGAGCATTGAGTTTCCATATCGAGTCGCTTGCGACGCACACTTTCTTGGCGCAAAGCATGCCTGTCTGAGGGGCCTGGACGAGCGCGGTTGGCGCTGCGTAGCGCAGATAGTTCGGCACCACGGTCTCGAAGATTTCATGCTTGGGCGTTTCGCGCCTTCCTTACGCGAGCTGGACAGAGCGTTGTGGGACGTGAAGATCGCCACCTTTACGCGACGGCCTCTTTCGGAGCTCGAGCGTCTGCAGAGTTACGGATCGGTGAGGCTTCGACAGTCGATCTGCCAGGTTCTAAGTATTGCATTTGTTCTCAACGCCCTACCGATATGCGACGACATGCGACTTTCGTTGCTCGCCGGCCCAATTGCGGAAGCGAACCGATGGCTGGCGCAGCTGCTGCCTCCCGAGCGTCAAGAACTACCTGAGATGCAATCGATTCGCGAAGGGTTTCTTCGGCCGTTGCTGATGCAGGTCGAGAACGATGGTAATGCCAGGCTTAGCAAAGTTGCACACAGTAGAATCGGCGATGGCGTTCAGCCAGCCACCTTGCGGGAGATTGGGACAGAGTTCGGCGTGACACCCGATCGTATTCGTACTCTCTCGGAGCAAGCGGCTTTCATTCTTTACGTCCGCTGGCACGAGGGTGATTACCTTCTTCAGGCAGCATGTGCCGAACTCTCCGACCGTGGTGATGTGACCGCACAAGGTCAGCTGCTCAAACGCATCCACGACGTGTTGTTTGGGAAGCGCAAGTCGCTGTTCGGGGCATCGGGGTCAGGACTCGTTTATGAGTGAGTCAAGGAGCCGGAACGCTTTCGTCGGGACGAAAAAGTTCTAGCCACATCTTCCTTGCCGATGGCTATTATCGGTTCACTTTCCTTGACGCGTCTGGAGGTGGAAAGCTCTGCGATGCGTCGTCAAGCACCAGCACCCAGTCATTGTCGACGCCGCGCGATGGCGGTGAGAAGTCTAGCGTTCCAGATACCGCAAACTTGCCGAATTCGTTCGCCGTACCGTCGCGAGGATTGAACCAGTAAGCAGTCGCGTGACGCGCTTTGATCTTGGTCATGTCGATGGTCAGTTTGCTGCCGCGTGGGACGTACACCAAGAGGAACTTGCCGTCCGAGGCACGGGCCGCCTGAATGTGATTCTCGCCAAGACCCTGACCTGCAACGACGATGCTTTGATCCGGCTCCAGCGTTTGCCACGGCCGCGATTCGAACAGACGTTTCATGATTCCCATCTGGGAAGCGCCAGGGGAATCCAGGGCGGTGCGCCAGTGCGTGTTGCGAGGGTACAGCGGTTCCGCGACAGTTTGGCCGGGATCGTAGAATCCCCAGACATCGTTCGCCGCATAAGCGTGTCCAGCCGCGCCTGCGAGCATGGCCCAGTAGGCTTGTTCCCGAATCATCGCGGCGGTCCCCCGCGTTTTCTTGTCCCACTTACGCGGATTGGCATAGTAAGCTGAACCGTCCGCGTGATAGGGATGATTCTCGTAACACGGCTCGAGGTCGATGACGGGACGGGTGGGCTTCATCGCGCGATCCTGCTCGATCAAGCGGTAGGTGGGATAGGCCCATTGATGTCCAGAATAGGCACCGTGAAAGTCCAGCCATCGCTCGCCACCGAACAGATGCGAGGAACAGAGCCGCTCGTAGTAGATACCCTCCGGTGGCATCAGTTGGCCATTCCTTTCGCCGTGGAAGGTCGTCAAGAAATCGCGGTCGCCGTCGCCTTCGTCCAGACCCGCCGCCATCGCCCGCAGGATGTCCTCATGCCCGGCAGGGTCCCGGTCGCCGCCGATGATCCAGATGATATCGCTGTCTTTGTAGCGACGACCGACGTACTCGCCGAAGCTTCGGGCATTCCGCACATTGAACGGATGCGGGCCGGGAGGAACATTCTTGTAGAGCCAATCGCACCACGCCGGAGCAATCGCCACGAACATGCCGAGCGAGTTCGCCTGCTTGACGATGTAATCAATGTGCTGAAAGAACTTCTCGTTGGGTCTCGCCGGATCCTTGTCGATCAGTGGCGGCTCACCATACGCATTTCTATCGTCCTCGCCCGGCTTGTATCCGATGAGTATCGCCATGATCACGTTGAACCCCTTGTCGGCGCGGTTCTTCAGATACTCGTCCGCCTGCTCGCGGTCAAGCCGCATGAAGACGTCCCATCCCGTATCGCACAGACCGAAGAAGGGCTGTCCGTCGTTGAGCAAGTAACGACTGTTGGGGCTGATGCTCAGTTCCGCCGCATACGACGCGGGCACGCCGTAAAGCGACAAGACGGCAAAGTTCAGGACCAGGATCGCAATGCGTTGGCGAGTCAATTGGTATCTCCCAGGTGGATGAGGCTAGTTCTCGTCGAAGAACGGGAACATCTTCTTCAGCTCGTCCGGTGAAGGACGGCGACCGTATTCGCAGATCTCGAAGGCTTCGGCGTACTTGACCAACTTGCCGCGATCCTCACCGTAAAGCCGGATCAGGGTTTCGCGGTATAAGTCGGCTTCACCGCTCTGGCGATAGACCCAACGTTTCATCAACCATTCTCTCTGACGAGCGGGGTCTGTCGGAACTTGTTCCAGGAATTCCGGGCTGCCGCCTGCACCACCTTCGAAGGTCTGCGAAACGAGTTCCGTCAGGGCGTCGACCTTCTGTTCAAAGACGTCATCGACGGACACCGCGACATCCGCTTGGAATGGATACGGCTTCTGAAACCGGTCGCTGGAATAGAAGAAGACGGGGTTGCGCGTTAGGTGTGGCGTGTCGGGGCAGAAGTAGGGCACCGTCACCATGAAGGCCGCGTCCTGAACGAGAATGCCGACGTAGCGATGGTCGGGATGATAATCCCACGGGCGATGCGAGATGACGATGTCGGCATTCCATTGGCGTATCAACCGCACAATCGTGCGGCGGTTTTCGAGTGTGGGCATCAGCTCGCCGTCGTGAATGTCGAGCACTTCCGACTCGACTCCCAGCTTGTCGGCGACCTTCTTGGATTCGATCGTGCGCCGCTTCGCCAACTCGCCACCGGACATGTTCCAGTGTCCGATGTCGCCGTTGGTGACCGAGACCAGTTTCACGTGGTGCCCCAGCTTGGCCCATTTCGCGGCGGTGCCACCGGCCTTGTATTCGGCGTCGTCAGGATGCGCCCCAAAGACGATGATCCGCAGCTTGCCATC
>CAUJKL010000278.1 GCA_963204995.1 Planctomycetota bacterium
CTGATAAAGCTGAGAAGTCTTGATTTGGGCGACACGCAAGTCAGCCGCAAAGGTTTGGCCACCCTCGACAAATCCTCCGCACTGAAATGCCTGAAAATTCATGGAATAAATGTCACGGATCAAGATTTGGAAGTGTTGTCGATCTTTCCCGACCTCGAAGAACTGGCCATCGATTCGCGGGCGCTTTCCCTCGTCGGTACGCAGCATCTGGCCAAGCTCAAGAAACTCTCGTTTCTGAACGTGAATTTGGGGCTTCGCGGTGATCCCAACTGGACCGGCGAGTCTCTGCTCACACTGCCGAACTTGTCCGGGCTCATCATCGGTCGCAACGCGACAGACACCAACATGCAGCATGTGGCGAGTCTGAAGAGATTGACGTCACTCACCGTGGAATGGAGTTCCGACGTCACGGACCAAGGCTGCGAGTATCTTTCCGCGCTGCCAAGTGTGGAGTTCTTAAGAATTCATGGAACGTCACCGGCGATCACCGACACTGGCCTTGAGCGTCTCGCATCGATCAAATCGTTGCGCGAGTTGCGTCTCGGCGGCACCAAGGTGACGCCGGCGGGAGTCGCCAAGTTCAAAGCGGCGCGGCCGGACTGTGCAATCAAGGTTGAATAGGCCAGCCAGTTGAACGAGTTGGAATTATTTGAAGATGCATCCATGTTTGAAATCGAATCAGGCAGCGGTCGATCGGATCGCGGAATCGTAGACGTGGATCGGTCATTCTGACGGGTCGATGATCCGCGTGGGCAAGTCCGGACAAATTCTCTCCGGCCCGGAAGTCTTTCGCCGGGGCAGCAAGGTCTTACAACGCATCCTCGACGTGGGCGGCAAAGTGCAAATGAACGGCCGCGACGGGTGGCTGACGCATGCGGATTTGCAGGATACCCGCGACTTGCCCGCACTGCCGGATGTCACCGCGATTTCATTGGCGGCTGACCAGTTCGTCAACAGCGATACGCTGGCGCAACTGGAACAATGGGAATTCCATTGATCTTGCCGCTTTGCCTTCTTTTCGGGACAATCCTCGCCTTATGCGAACGGAATCGCGGAAAACTCGAGTGTGGTCAATCGGCGGAGTCGCCTTCCTGGGGCTGGTGGTAGGTGTCACGTTCTGGTGGGTAAGGGAAAACAAACGGACAATAAAGCGACAAGCCCTGCAACGCGGGATGAGATGCTGAACTCAACTGTTCTTCTTGCGAGCGGATTTCTTCTTGGCCGCGGCGGCGGGGGCTCCGGATGAGACAGCGGCGCTGAGCCATTGGTCCATTTCGGCGCGCAGTTGTTTCACTTTTTCCGGCTGGTCGGCGGACAGGTCGTGCGCTTCGCCGATGTCCTCGGCCAGGTTGTACAGCTCCAGCTTGCCGGCGTTGTTCAGCAACTTCCAATCGCCCATCCGCAGCGCCGCGGTCTGCGGTTGCATGCCCGGCAGGAACAGCGACGGATGCGGTGACTTGGCTCCTTCGGTCAACACCGGCCAGATGTCGCGGCCGTCGAGCGGCAATTTCTGCTGAAGCGAGCCACCCGCCAACGCAACCAGCGTCGGATACCAATCAACCATGTGCAGCGGCTCGTTGACGGCTTTGCCGATGGGAATGTGTCCGGGCCAATGGGCGAACGCACAGACGCGGATGCCGCCTTCGTAAATCGTTCCCTTGCCGGCGCGCAGCGGTCGGTTCGACGTCACTTTACCCGGTGCCGGGCCGCCGTTGTCGCTGGAGAAAACGATCAGCGTATTGTCCAGAATTCCCTTGTCCTTGAGCGCGGCCACAATCTGGCCGATGCCTTCGTCCATCGCCGCCACCATGCCCGCGTAAGTGCGCCGTACGCCGGACAAGTCGGTGAACGGCTGCTCGTACTCTTTCGGTACCTGGTGCGGTGAATGGACTGCGTTGAACGGGACGTAGAGAAACAGCGGCTTGTCCGCCGACTTCTCGCGGATCCGGCGGCAGGCTTCCTGGGCGACCAACGCCGTCGAGTAACCTTCGTCGCGGCAGAGTTCGTCGTCGCGATGCCAATCGAGCTCGCCGTCGCGGATGTGCGTGAAATAGTCGAGCGCGCCGAACCAATGCCCGTACTGATGGTCGAACCCGCGCTGCGTCGGGCGATACGCCGCTTCGAATTCGCCCAGATGCCATTTGCCGCAGATCGCCGTTTCGTAGCCGGCTTCGCCGAGCGCGTCGGCCAGCGTGCGCTCCGCCAAGGGAAGTCCCCACTTCGCATGCGGCCGGACGACGTTGTACACGCCGGTTCGCACCGCGTAGCGTCCGCTCATCAACGCCGCCCGTGTCGGCGAGCAAACCGGCTGGACATAAAACGATTTCAACACCGTGCCGGCCCCGGCCAGCTTGTCGAGGTTCGGCGTGCGGATCTCCCGGCTGCCCATGAAGCCGGCGTCTTCATAACCTTGATCGTCCGACAGAATGAACACGATATTGGGCTTGGCCGGCGCGGCTTGCGCCAGGGCAGAGGGAAGTAAGTTTGCCGCGATCAGCAAAACGAGTGTGGTACGCATGTCAGAATCCTGTTGCTGAAGAAGTTCATGGTTTGGAATAGCCGTGCCACACCCGTTCCAGGACGCGAGGCGGAATCTGCGATCGGGCGGGGCCGTGGCCGTGGCCGACGTTCAGCCAGTAAAGGTACTGGTAATGATAACACTACAACTTGGAGCCGCGCAACGAGTGGTTCACCGTCTCGTTCAAGCCCTTCGTGGAAATGCCTGAGGCGGTGACGTGGCCCCAGGAAAACATCGTATCGCTCCAGCCGTCCATCAGGCTGCCATTGCCGCCGGCATGGCCGCGCACCAGCGGCGTGTCGCTGATCAGTCGACGGCCTTTCCAGACGCTGCGGGAAATTGCGATACCAGACCAGCGGCTCTTTCGAGCCGCCGATGACGACGTCGAGTCTGCCGTCGCCGGAGCCGGCAGCGTGGGTTGCCAGTCGTCGGCTGCGCGCAGATCGACATGCGCCTTGGTCGTGCCAAAGAACTTGGTGTTCGCGCCCAGACGCAGCGTTCCTCGAATGAGATCGACTCCCTTGGGCAGGAAAACCGTATCGTATTGATCGATCGCCTTCTGCAGGGCGGCGGTGTCGTCCGTCTCCCCGTCCCCCTCGGCGCCAATGTCCGGATCCTTGACGTCCTTCGCGCCGGATCCTCGAACGAAGGCAACCGGTCCCAGACGTGGCGCGCCGCCAGATCCGTGGGCGGCGCTGCGGCATTCGGCTGGACCGAGATCGTCTCGGCTTTGCTCACCACGCCGTCGATCAGGTTGATAGAAGCCACAGCAAGCAGAACAGGGATTTCCTCGTCATGGATCACCTCGTCTTCATCGGATTTGATTGGGCCAGCGTGTGAATCGGCGATCAGTCCGGAACTTGAACCAGCCGGGCGTCATCGAATTCCGCGCGGTCCGTCTCGCGGAATTGGCCTTGGGCCGACAGCATGAAAATGAGTTGCCCGGCGTCAGGGGGTACTTGGATCAACTCGGTGATTTCCTGCCAGACTCCGTTGCCCGCTGCCTGGGGCGGCACGAACGTCCCGCGGCGGTTATGCGCGGTCCAGCGGCCCTCCGCTGTCTTCCAGCCGATGCCCAGGCTCGCCGTGCCGTGGCCGGTGGTTCTAACACGCGCCGTCAGTGCATAGGATTCGCCCGGCTTGACCATGACCGTCTGGCCAAACACGCCATTGTCCATGCAGGCCAAACACGCCGTGCCCTCCGTGCTGCCGAACTGACCGTGCGACTGTTCATCCTGCCAGGTCCACCAGTCCTTCGGGCCGCCAATCGCGTTGACAGTAGTGAAGGAGGGATTGAGCAGGCGATTGGCATCCGGTTCGGCCTCGCGGAGCACGGCGCGGGCAAACCCCGCCGGATCTTTTGCCCGCAGCAACGCTTGATCCGCACCGCTGAGGCGCTCAGGCCACAATGCATACGATTGATTGCCGCCGGACCACCAGCGTCCCTGTTCGCCGTAAATCCAAACGAAGCCGTCCGAGGCGGCCAGGGCGGCGGCGACGTTGGCGGTGAGCCGTTGGGCCGCCGTGCCGCCCCGCAGGTCAATGTGCCAGGACGAGGACGGCGGATTGACGTGCGCGTCCAGGTAGATGCCGTGCCCGATGCGGAACTGGGCGTTGAACTTGGCGCGGTTCTCCGGGGAGACGAAGGCCGCCGCGTTCAGTCGAAGCCGCGTGAACGCGCGGTCGAATTCCGCCTGGCTGTTAAACCGATAGCCATCTTCATTGCCCTCGACCAGGTACACCGTCGGCGGCATAACGTCGCACCAGCCGTCCACAAACGCAGGCTGCAAAGCGTAGGTGTGCGGCTCCAACTTCGCCGCCAGGTTGTGTGAGTTGGAAGCGTCGAGCAGGTCACAAAACAGCCGGTAAGTCATCACGGTGATCTCCGGATATTCCGCCGCGACGGCACGCATCACTTCGCGTCCCCGTTGCCGGGCCTGCACGCAATACTCGCCGAACGCGTGCTGGTCGCGTCCTGGCTGGGCGGTGTAGCGGAACTGCGAGTGGGGCGGCGTGTACGGTTCGGCATCGTAGAGCAGGCCGCGCAGGCCGCCCTGTTTGGCCACGCGGGCCAGCAACCGCCAGTGGTCCACCACTTCGCCCCAGCCAGCGTCGTCAAACCAGTCCACGTTGCCGGGGTTGGCGTAAATCATGAGGAAGTTGTTGGTGGCTTGTTTCGGTTGGGCGGCCTGAAGGTCGCGCACGCAGTCGGCAAAGTCCGCCCAATCCCAATGGTCGGACGAAAACGCGTTCCGGCTGTCCACCACGCGGCCGTCGGCCAGCCGGCGCGTGGGGGCGATGGTCGTGCCGTCGAACACACCCCATTGTTCAAACGCCGCCAGCTCGGCGCGGAAACGGGCGGCGTTGGGCGAGTCCCAGCCGGTCGCAATGAGGCGGGTAGATTGCGCACACGAAACGGCAGCGGCCAGGAGGCACAGCCCGAACGCGAAGGTTTGCAGAAGACGTCGATTCGACATGATTTTCATTCGCCGGTAATCCTTGCGACTAGTACCAAATGTAAATGTTGGGCCGTGAAGTGTACCTTGGTGTTATACGAATGCCGCCGGCTCGCGATGCGATACCAGCGCAGGTTGTTCTTGTCGGACATGGTGAGCATGTCGGGCCAGCCGTCGCCGTCCACATCCGCCACTTCGACGTCGTGGACGCCAAATGGCTTGTGCCAATTCACACGATCCGTCCCAAATCGCAAACCATACTGGCCGCGGATCGTCGCGGTCGAGTACGCGAATGATCCAGTCCGAGGCCTCCGAATCTCGGCCCGGCGCGACCGAGTGCGGATCGCCGTTGGAGCCGTCCTTGATCAGTTTCTGCAACTGGTCATGCGACGGAAAGTCCGCGCGGTGTTTCAGCAGACTCGGCAACACGTGGCCGTAAGCATCGACTGCCTTGTGTAGCAGTTCGAGGTGCGTGACTTGATGGCTTGTATTCATGTTTTGATGGAGCCGATTGACTCGATACGACGGACGGTGACGGGCACGGAAACAACTCACTGGGGCGGCAACTGCTTGGCGATGTCGTCCAGGGCCAACGCGCCGCGCCCGCCGATACGGCTGCCGAAAATCTGCAGGCTGCGGATTTGTCCGCGGAACTGGCGGTCGAGTCCGAAGCCCTTCATGGTGTCGTTGAAGTTGCCGATGGCCAGCGGGCCGATGTCCGACGCGACCGGACCTGCATTGTACGTAGTGCGACGATCGAGTTTTATCTCGGCGTTGGCGGAAGGCGAGTCCAATGGAGAGGAAAAGTACCACGCCACGTTGTCCGTGCCGGTGGCGGCGTCGTAAGTCGTGGCGAAGAAAGTCCACTTGCCAACAACGAGTCTTCCGGGCGAACTGTCGTTATTGACGCGATCGGGCCATTGGTTGACCGACATTCGCAAGCGACCGTCGGCCAGATGTACCAAGTCAATACCCGAAGGGTCTTTCTGCACACAATAGACGATGCGGTTTCCGCCGCTGCCCGTCTGAAGACTCTCGGGTTTCACCCAGCCGCAAATCGTAAACGACCGCAAGCCACGCAGATCGTCGATCGGTTGCTCGCCGACAGTCACCAATCCAAATGGCTCGCCGTCCGGCAAATGAATGACGCCACCGTCGATGCGTTTCGCCGTGCCGTGCAATTTCA
>CAUJKL010000279.1 GCA_963204995.1 Planctomycetota bacterium
CCAGTAATGGCCGAGAAGCTGTCGAAGCGATCAGAGGCGAATCGTTCGACTTGGTGCTGATGGATGTACATATGCCGGAACTGGATGGATTGGAGGCGACCGTCGCGATTCGCGAGTACGAATCGCCACAAGGCCGCCACACTCCCATCATTGCAATGACTGCGGCGGCGATGAAGGGCGATCGCGAGCAGTGCTTGCAAGCCGGAATGGACGGGTATGTTTCCAAGCCGGTCGATCCCGAACAACTTCGAATTACGATTGAGAAATTCGTGCCCGCCATGGCTGGTTGTTCACACGAGCCAGAGAATCCGCGAGCCGACCGCGAATCGAACGGCATCACCTCTGGATGACGGGAAGCTCATCGCTGCGGCAGAGTAAACGGGTCAGCTGGCACATGACGCGAGGAAAGCCTTTTATAGGCATCGCTTTCCAGAACCGAAGCCACTTCCTCCAGGAAGGGAAAAGCCGTCGCTTCTAGATTCTCGCGGGTATAGAGCGACTCAAAGAAATCGGTTCGAGCCTGCATCGCCTCGCGGCCATTGGTACTGGCTTTGTCGAGCGCCATGTAATTCGCTTGCAGCAGTTCCAAGATCGCCTCTTGGCGGCGTTGAAGCTCGCGATCGATTCCCTCTCGCATCTGTTCACTGCTGGGTTTGCCTTCGCCCTCCTGAGCGAAACGATAGACGGGCAAGTTGCTGCATAAGTGAACGAGCAACGCGCGTGGTCGTGGATCGAGGCTGACCGCAACATGATCGAACTCGTGGCCGAGTAGCGGCGTCTTCCAGACTTCGGCGTGGTAAAACCCGATGGGCATACGAATCACGTGCCGCAACCGAGGAGTCACTTTGACATTCATCGGAGTGACGGCGACTTGCGTCACACCATCGGTCGCTTCCGTGGCGACTCGAAACTCATAGGACCAGTCCATACTCAGGAAGAACTCGGTCTTACCCACAGTGGCCGGCAAGTCACGAACAAACGTAATCGTTGTTTCCCCGTCCCGAATCAACGCTTGATAATGCCGCGGTGCCGGTTGTTCCAAGATCGAGTCGCGAAATGCCAGTTCGAGATTGATCCGGGTGTCGAGTTCGTCCGCGTGTGATGCGCATTCGTCGAACAACTGGAAAGCCAGCGACATTGCGGTTATCAATGCGAATCGGAACATAAGCGAGGTGAAGATTGGAGCTTGATGCAGGCAAACGCGAAGTGTCGCCGTGAAGTGGTCAATTATAGGTTATAGGCTTGCACGGCATCACGTACAGCTTGCGATAACGCATACCTGCGTCGCACGGAACCCACGCCCGACGCTACGCGGGTGTGCCACTGGCTTCGCTAGTGCCGACGGTGCGTTTCGGCTTGAATTCGGTGAAGCACTGGCAGAGCCAGTGGCACACTATTCACACCTCGACGGTGCCACCCAGCCGCCTTGACGCGCGACACGGCTTCATCGCGTGAAGTACCGTAGATCATCACACCAGGTAGATCGGGAATCTCGGTGATCCACCGACCATCGTCCTCTTGTTCTGTCTCGATTCTCAGGTTAACAGCCATAGACACAGTTTACCACAATTCGCTAGCAACGCTCACGAAATAACTTCCCCAATTGTTCCTGGTTTTACGGCAATTAGCCCTCGGAATACCGCGAAACGAGGAAGTTATTTCGTGAGCGTTGCTACTTCGGTTAGATCTTTGCACGTGTACGATCAACTGGCGGTTTGTATTCAACAGTAGTTTTCCGCCTTTGGCCCAAAGGGTCGAAACAACCCCTGCCGGGTGCCGTAAGGCCCCGGATCGATTACCAAGTGCGTATCGAAGCCCTGAAAGGGCGACACATTTAGTATCGCTATCACACCCTATCGAAGGACATATTCAACATAGTGGCGATAACTTCAGTGCGATGTCCAGCGGAGAGGTAGGGCTGGCGGTTCTTTGTGCTGAACACGACATGGTCGAGATGCTGTTGATGAGTTCCTGCCATGGTGTTGGCTCTCGCTGTGTCGCCCTTTCAGGGCTCGGGAAGTAAATTTGCGATCTGTCGACCGGGGCCTGACGGCACCCGGCAGTGGTTGTTTCGACCCTTCGGGCCGGTGGAGCTTTCTACCTTCTACGCTCCGGCTAAATGTCATGTAGCAACGCTCGCGATCAAGCTACAATTGACGATAGAATCTCCAACGTGGAACATGCGGCCTCGCGGCAAAGTTATGTTGAATAGGGTTTTGAAGTCAGGTTCGAAGACTTGCCAACTCCAACTCCTCAATAGTTGGGTGACCGGATTCAAAGGGAGCGATAGCAATGCGAGAAGAACTGAAGAAGATGCTTAAGGCGAAGCCGTTTGTGCCATTCACGATTGTGATGAATGACGGCACACACATCACGGTGAAACATCCTGAGAATGCGCTGTTGATGAAGCACTGGATTTATGTGACTACCGATAGAGGCGAGACCGCCGAGCACTTGTACCTACTGCACGTCACACGCATCCAACGTCAGCAAAAAGAAGTCGCTTAGGAACAACTCAAGAATAACTTCGGCATTTCGAGAGTAGGGTCCGCTGTGCGGACGCGGAATCCCCGAGGTCCGCACGGCGGACCCTACGCAAAAGAAAGAAGTTGTTGAGCTAAACCTTAGAATTTGGTAGGTCGCCTGCGGTTTGGTATCGACGCCCCCGTTCAGTTCGCCCCGTTCATTGACTGCCCAGGGCGAGCTACGCCGCGGTCTCTTCTTCGGTGCTATACCGCCGCGTTGGTTCCCACCACCAGTTGCCGTCGTCGAACTTCGTTTCGTCGTCTCGTTCGCTGAAGATGTAATCGACTTCTTCTTCATCCTCTTCGTCGTCGTCTTCCTCGACAATCTCGGCTACTTCTTCGACTTCCTCTTCCTCCTCCGGCTCCTCAATAACTGCCGCTTCTTCTTCGATGTCTTCCTCCTCCGCAGACTCTTCGTTGCCGAACATTTCGTTCCACACCTCGGCAGGAATTTCTTCTTCCTCCTCGGGCGGCACGAAGTCCATCAGGATGTCCTTCGGCTTCACTTCGATGAATTCGAGTCGAGGAATCTTCGTACCGGGTTTGCCGTGAGCTGGCAACATGCGGATATCGACGGCCGCTTGTACGAACATCCGTTTGATGTGTTCGTGGCAAGTGAAGAACAGCAACTGACGCCCTTCCTTGGCGAAGTCGCACAGCAATTTGACCGTCGCTTCGGCTCGCTTGGCGTCGAGGTTGACGAGTACATCGTCCAAGATCATCGGGATGTTCACGCCTCGGCGGCCGTAAGCTGCGACTAACGCCAGCCGCAAACTCAGAAAGATCGCTTCGCGCGTGCCTCGGCTGAGGACATCCAGCGACATGGGTTGACCCGCTGCGTTGTCGACTCGCAATTCGTTCTTGCCCAACGGGGTCCAGATGCGAGTGTATTTGTTGTCGGTCAATCGGGCGAGGTAAATCGATGCTTCGCCGAGCGTTTCAGGTTGTCGCTCTGCCTCATACGACTCGCGACTATCTTCCAGCATGCGCAGCGTGACCGCCAGCGTCTGCCATTGCTTCACACATTGCTCGATCTTACGGTCGAGACAACTGCGCTCGAACTTGGCGGCCGCCAGACGATTATCCTCGGCGAGCGTCTTCATCTCTTGCTTGACTTCGCCGTGATGCTGATGCCGTTGTCCAAGCAGAGCCTGCGAATCGTGCAGCTTAGCGAGCAGGACATTCCAGCGAGACTCCAACTCGTCCGCTGTGTTCTGTTCCAGCTCTCGGCCGACATCGTCCTGCGAGCAATGCGTGCCGATTATCGCCTGGATTTGCTCACTCAGCGCATCGCGACGCGTTGAAAGATCCGCGATCTGTTGCAGTTGGTCTGCTCGCTCGCGCAGCGCCTCTTCGTCGGTGACGCGCGCCTCGGCAAACAAGGCTTCTCGCGAACGGAGCAAGCGACGCAGATTCTTCAAGCAACCATCGAGTTCCTTGCGAACTTCCTTTTCTGTCTTCTGTAACGCCCGGCGGCGGTCGACCATCTCGCGTTGACCGGAAAGAGCCGCCGCGAGCTGGCTGAGCTGAATCTGTGGTTCGTCGCTGACCGTGTTAATGCCAATGTCGGTGTTCAATTGCTGTAGCCGCTCGACCAAGACGTCACGATCTTCGACCAGTTTCTCGATCCGATCGCGATGCCCGTTCAAGCGTTCTTGAATCTTCGACTTCTTCTCGTGGTGCGTGCTGAGGTGCTTGATGTTGGTTGGCGATAGCGACTCGGGCAAACCCGCAGTTCGCAGCGCCCGCTTCCACCGCGATTTGGCTTCCTTCAGTTCTTCTTCCGCGCCCGACGCATAACGCTTCGACTCATGCGTACGACGATCCGCCAGTTGACGATCTTGCTGCAGCGGAACTTTTTCTTCCAGGCTCTTCAATTCGCGTTCGGCGGCCGTCAACCGAGTTGCAAAGGTGCCCACGCCAGTCGGCAGCTGTCGGTCGATTTCATCGCGATCCTCGA
>CAUJKL010000280.1 GCA_963204995.1 Planctomycetota bacterium
ACTCCCGACCCCTTCGCCGCCAGCCAAAGGTGCGCTGTCCAACTAAGTGCGTCGCCCTTGCAGGGCTTCGATACGCGCTCGACAATCGATCCGTGGCTGTGACGGAAGCTTCGACGCCACGGCCTTTGCTTGCAGGGCTTCGATACGCGCTCGACAATCGATCCGGGGCCTTACGGCACCCGGCAGGGGTTGTGCGAACCCTTCAGCCCCATGAAACAGTTATCGCGAGGCAAGTGAGACAACCATGAAACTTAACTTCGGAGCCCTTATGTTGATCGGCCTGTTCGCATCGTCCGCCAGTTCGCAATCGTTGCTGCGCCGAATCGAAAGCGATCCTGCGACCGGCCTCTCTGCCGCCGTCGTCGTTGAGGATTGTCAACTCATCCACACCTCGCAGATTCTGCCTCTCGATGAACAGGGCCGACTTAACGGAGGTACGACCGAGGAACAGCTCGAACAAGTCCTCAAGCAACTCGACGACACGATTACCGCATGCAACACCGCGCGGGATCGTGTCATCAAGCTCAACGTCTATGTGGCAGATGCGCCGACTCGAACACTCGTCAGCACGCGACTCGCCGATTGGTTCGGAAAGGATTCGTTGCCCGCGGTGTCCTATGTAGCGACGGTGTTGCCCGTTGCCGAAGCAGTCGTGGCGCTCGACGCTGTGATCGCCAGCGAAGAGAATGTCGATGCAAAGCTGCCATCGTTCGGCACTCTCAAAGATGACGAGCTGAAAGCCGATTGGTCGGTCATGCCGCGTGGCGATGTAGTCTATGTTTCCGGCCAGGCCGAACCGGGCGCGTTGGCTGAGGCGACGCGGGCGACGCTCGATTCGCTACTGCGTACGCTCCGGCACATGAATCTTGACCAGCAGCACATCGCGGCGATCAAGTGCTTCCTACAGCCAATGAGTCAGGTTGGGATCGTCGATCAGGAAATTAAAAAATTCTTCGGCGATACGACGCTTCCTCCGGTGTCGCATGTCGAATGGATCAGCGGATCGCTGCCCATCGAGATCGAACTAATTGCGTACGCTCCGTCGGCCGGCGGAGACGAAACCGTTAGCTTCTCAGCACTGCCGTGGCTGAGTACGTCTCCCGTGTTCAGTCGTGTTGCCCGGATTCACGGAGACCGACGAGTCTATGTTGCGGGCTTGTACTCGACTGGGGATGGAAGCGGAGAGGCTCAAGTCCGATCAAGTTTCCGTTCATTAGCAGAGATTCTCACCAAAGCAGGCTCGGACATGCGGCATCTGGCGAAGGCGACGTATTACGTTTCCGATGACGAAGCCAGTTCGCAACTGAACGCGATCCGCCCTTCGATCTACGACCCGCAACGACCGCCTGCGGCGTCGAAAGCAGTGGTCAAAGACGTCGCCTCCGAGCGGCGCAGTATCACCATCGACATGATCGCTGCTCCCGCACGGCCAATACCGTAGAACAATTGTCTCTATTGTTCTGCTGGCAAAGCGAGCTGGACCTCCCGGAACAATTGGGACAATTGTACGACACTCGTTGCACCGCCAGCTCTGGATTGCGACGCGTCGATGAATCATGCTGAAGACACCGGTAGTCGTGACGATCGATGTAGTGGCGTCGATGGCGTGCTGGCGATAGACGGTGCCTCTGAAACATTGGACTTGATATGAGCAGCGATCAGAATCGTCTTACGGCATCGGGCAATCCAAATGCGGTACGCAACCCCCAGGCGAATCGACTCATTTCCTTGGACGCCTATCGCGGATTCATCATGGTGATGCTGGCGGCCAACGGCTTCGGGATTGCTCGCCTCGCTCAGCTGCCCGAAGACGCGCCGATCTGGCAAGTGCTCGACTACGACATCTGGCAAGTCATCGGCTTTAACTTCGAGCACCCAGAGTGGGTCAGTCAGTTCAATCTCGTAGGCGTGTCGTTTTGGGATCTGATTCAGCCCGCATTCATGTTCATGGTCGGTGTGGCCATGCCGTATTCGTATGCCCGCCGCCAGAGCCTCGGCCACTCGGGCATTCGCCAGTTTGGCCACGCCGTGTGGCGAGCGGTGGTGTTGGTATTGATGGGTGTGTTCTTGCAGTCGCAGCGCACGGATCACACGAACTGGATTTTTGTCAACGTGCTGTCGCAGATCGGGCTGGGATATCTTGTGCTGTATTTGCTGGCACCACGAAAAGCGGTCGTTCAAGGGATCGCGTTTGCAGCGATTCTGATCGGCTACTGGATGTACTTCGAAAGCTACACGCCACCGGCTGACTACGACTACGCCGCAGTCAAAGCGACCGAAGGAACCGTCTTTCATGATGGATTCGCTTCCTGGTCCAAGAATGCGAACGCCGGTTTTCAATTCGATCAGTGGTTTCTGCACCTCTTTCCATTAGCCACTGGTGAGTCCACTGTGAACGGTGGTGGATACCTGACGCTGAACTTCATCCCCTCGATCGCAACGATGTTGCTGGGTGCGTTTTGCGGACAAGTGCTTCGCAGCGAGCGAAAGCCGTGGGACAAGTTCTGGATTCTTATGATGGGCGGAGCCAGCTGCATGCTGTTGGGGTTGGTCGCAGGTTGGTTCGCGTGCCCTATCGTGAAACGTATCTGGACGCCTTCTTGGGTGTTGTTCAGCGGGGCTTGGGTCGTATGGATGTTGGCCGGATTCTACTTAGTGCTCGATCTGTGGGGACGATGGGTGACGCCGCTAAGATGGCTGGCGTTCCCGCTGGTCGTCGTCGGCATGAACTCGATTGTCCTGTACATGATGGGCCAGCTCATCCGGCCCTGGACGACCCGCATGTGCCTGACACATTTCGGCTCGTACTTGGAAATGGCCTTTGGCCCAACTTTATTGGCCGATGATATGTACGGTCGAATCGCTGAGCCGACTTTGGCGTTCTTGGTGTTCTGGCTAATCGTATATTGGCTGTATCGACACAAGATCTTTGTCCGCGTGTAACACAAGTTGTGGATCGCGGGTTGGCGGCACATCCTACTTCCGAATCAGTTTCTGAAATCGCTTGCCTTTGATCTCACCAACATACAGATTGCCCGCTGCGTCGGCGGCGAGCATGTGTGGCAATTGAAACTCGCCGGGCTTGGTGCCTTCTTGTCCCCAAGAGTTTACGATCTTGCCATTGTCGTCCAATTGCAGCACCTTGTTCGCGCGGCCATCGGCTGCGAACAGATGGCCTTGTCGGTCATAGGCCAGACCGTACGGTGCAAAGCCGGGCCAGACGGCGACGAGTTTGCCACTGCTTTCGAACACCTGGACGCGATCGTTCTCGCGATCTCCCACCAGGATGCGGCCTTGGCGGTCGATGACGACTGTGTGCGGAAGGTTGAATTGCCCAGGGCCGCCACCTGCTTCGCCCCATTGCGCGAGAAAGCCGCCGTTGGGAGTGAACTTCATGACGCGGTTGTTGCCGTAGCCATCGGTTACATAAAACTCGCCGTCTGGCCCGAAAGCAATGTCAGTCGGCTTGTTGAACTCGTCGACTCCGTCACCAGCGGTCCCTGCTTTACCCAACGACAACAAGAGTTTTCCAACGGGGCTGAACTTCAACACTTGGTGATTACCAATGTCGGTCACCCAGACGTTATCATCACGATCAATCCGCAGTCCGTGAGCCGATCCGATCACATCATCGCCCCACGAACGCAGGAACTTGCCGGTGGCATCGAGACAGATGATCGGCTGCTGGCCGCGATGGAACAGGTAGATGTTGCCTTCGCTGTTGACGGCAACTCCCGAACAAGCTCCCAGAGTAATCGAGTCCGGAAGTGTGACCGCCGCAGCACCCGGCCGGAAGTCGATTGGTTCGGCGGCGCTTAAGAACGGCGAGACTGCCGTGATTAGCCCCAAGGCGGTGCAGGCCATCCATATCGATCTCATGATCCATTCCTTATAGCTTGAACGATCTATCAACAAACACCAGCAGATAGGATACATGATCGCAGAACTTCACGCTTGGCCGACCACGATGAACTGCAGATTTCTGGCCTGATTATCGGTAACGCGTGATCGCTGCGGGTATACTCACGAACTGGGGCGGGTGGCTGTGGCGGAGTCTTCGACGCCACGGCTGATTGGAGTTCATGGTAAGCC
>CAUJKL010000281.1 GCA_963204995.1 Planctomycetota bacterium
AACCATCCTTCTGACGATTTGTTCTCGGGCATCGTTCGGACTATATTAACGTGTCGAAAGATTGCTAGAGAACCGCCTCACGACAAGGCTGTCTCCGCCCACACTTTGACCCTCGCTTCGCCTGGAAAGGAACATCGCTGGATGATTGCTCGATATGCCATTGCCCTGTTACTGCTCGCTTGCACATCTGCTCAGGGAGCCGACTATCGTGTCGAACCGCTCGACGAATCGGCTCCGGCCGATGAAGTCTCGGCGAGTATCGCAGCGACACTCGCTCCGACCGGCGCTCGGGTGATCCGAGGAACCGCGACGACGTTCTGCGATATCTGGCTGTGCAAAGAGTGGGCCACCGAAACGGACTTCAAGCCGACGTCAGCGTTGCTGTATCCGTTCATACCTGGACAACTGATGGGAGTCGTCCGCTTCGCACGCAAGGGATCGGACTATCGAGATCAAGACATTGAGAGTGGCGTTTACACGCTTCGCTATTCGCAGCAGCCCGTCGATGGCTCGCACGTCGGCACTTCGCTGACTCGCGACTTTCTTTTGCTGTTACGAGCCGATTCAGATGAATCCGCCGATGTACTGGATTACAGCGAGCTTGCGAAGCAAAGTGCTGAAGCGGCCGGTTCCGGTCATCCGGCTTTGCTCTCCATGCAGCGAATCGCCGAAGACTCCAAACCGCTTTCGATGCGTCACAATGAAGATCACGATTGGTGGATCGTTGGACTCGAAGGCAAAGCAAAGGATGGCAAAAGTCTCCTCGTCGAGTTTGTTATCTACGGCGTCGCGGCGGAGTAATGCGGAGTAATGCGGAGTAACGGGGTCGAGAACATCCGGAGCCGGTAAACTGTGAGTTGGCGTCACCCGCGAGCCGTTGCATTGCTCCTCGCAGTTACCCTGCTGCCTACGATTCGATTGTTGGCAGAGTCGCCCGAGACTGGGGAGACTCGACAACCTCGATTCGTTACCAAGTCGCTCCAAGGTCAAGTCGTTTGGCTCGCGGAAGCCCTGTCGCGATTGCATGGCATCAAGACGGTTCCCGAGGCAGCTGATCGAATCCTCGCTTTGGAAACTGCCGATGGGCAGTTGCACCCGCTCGTGGAAGACATCCGAGGTCGCGCATTTCGTCGCGACGAACGCCTGCGCAAGATGCAAGTTGAATTGCTTGTCAGGCAATTTCAAGGGTCACCGATGGTCCAAATCGTACAGGTCTTTGAACTGGCGGAAGATGCTAAGTACGAGATCGACTATTGGTGCGAAATCTGCTCGATTGCCATGTTTGAGCTGAAAGAATGCGAGTGTTGCCAAGGGCCGATTGAATTCCGGCGACGTGTTGCACCGGCAAATTGAGTTCGTCGGTCCATCGTTCTGCCCTCATCATTCTGCCTATCTCCTACTTCAACGAGCAGGATACGAGACGGCGTACATCGGCAAGTGGCACATGGGCAATGATGACTCGGCTCGACCGGGCTTCGATCATTGGGTCAGCATGGAAGGGCAAGGCACTTCCTTCGATCCGATACTCAATGTGGATGGCGAACGTCAATCGTTTGCCGGTCACACGACCGATGTACTTAAAGTCGAAGATCGATTGGGGACCCTCGAAGCGAAGAAGATCGCCGATGTCGTCACGGCGAAGGGCGACCCGCTGGAAGACATCACGCTCACGCGAAATGTCGACTTCGTGATGAAAGAAGGCGTTGTTTACAAGAGCGGCGGTTTGGAGATCACCGCCCGCAAAGAGTGATGTGGGACGCAACCACACGACGATATTCGGCACTCATTGACGATTTCGCAATCGAGGGAGCTTCCCGCTCTTTCGCATGCGTAGCAATTCCCACATGAGACGCTCTTCAGAGAATTGTTTGTTCGTCTGCTTGTTAAACGCGCCGGTCAGCTCACGTAACGCTCTAGGAGATTGGCTTAGTTGATCCGCCGGCGTGTTAAGTCCACGATAAACGTCGGCGAGTACATTTCGTTCGCTGTCTGTTAGCGGATCAAATCCAGTGCGGACTGCCCGAATGACTTCGTCGAGCCGCCCCAGCGGAAAGGCGGGATATGCATTCAGCGCCGGGGGCAGTTTCGTAGAAGACGGTCCGTTGATCAGCAAAAACACAGGTTTATTCCATGCTGTTGCAGCGCCGATTTCGACCATTCCCATCGCATTCGGCTGCATATCTGGTGAGATGATCGCAATCAGCGCACGACTCTCCGCTAATGCTTGCCAAATTGCCTCACCGATATCTGATCCGGGTTGAACGGTTCCCGTGTGAAACGTCTCTAAGCCGACGGATTCAAAGCTGCCTGCAATTTCCGTCGCAAGCTCACGATCTGATGCGGCATGCGAAATGAACACGTCGTAGGTCGTATTGGCGGTCGCGGTCATCTCTCGACTCGTTTCTGGAGTTCCTTCAAGTACTGATCGAACTCATTTAACCGAAATGCTTTCTTACCTATATCTGGTAATTCGGTTTGGCCGTACGTTTTAACTTTCTCGTAGCCATCGTCCCTGCACCCTTCGCTTTCGTCTTTCTGGCTGGAGATGCTGCGCGGTGGAGATGATTCACACCGTCGGCAATTCAAAGGGCTTACGGTAGGTGCGAGCGAGAAGTTTATTCGCGGCTGCGTTGTCTACGAACGACTCCGCATCGATCTTCAAATGCTGGCCCATCGTGAGTGGCGTCTTGCTCAAGTCGACTCCGTTGCCTTCCAGATGTTTTACGGTGCGGTCAAAAGTCCGGGCCACGTCTTCGTGCAGTTCGGCCTGTTCGATCGCGGTCGCGATTTGCGCCACTGGTATTGGCTGGCCAACGCGGTGCGAAATGTTACCCACGTGACACAGCGCGGTGGACTGGTGCCCTTCGGTAATGTCTGCATTCAGATCCGCTCGCTTGCCACTACGAACGGCCTTGATGAAGTTCACGAAATGGTCTTCGCTGGGGCCTTTGAACGTTTCTACCAGTTTGCCATCGAGATCAAACAACGACTCGTCGGCGATGAAGCCATTCGTGCCGTGAATCACCCAGCCAGCATTGAACTGCTTCGAGAACGGATCGCTCTTCAGTCCGCGAACTTCCTGAACGATGGTAACTTTGCCAAAGTCATGGACGACGATTTGAGTATTCGGCGTTTCTCCCGCATCCTCATAACCCATCCGACCGCCAATACTCAGCACCGATCGACCGAGTCCTTCCAGTCCCATCAGCATTCGACAGGTGTCGATGATGTGAATGTTGTTGTTACACAGTTCGCCGCCGCCCGTGTTCCAATCCCAGTGCCAGTCGTAATGCAGATTGGGCCGAGTGAGCTTGGTCATGGGAGCTGGGCCAAGCCACAAGTTATAGTCGACGTTCTTCGGCAGATCGTAGACGCCCTTCGATCCGATCGAGCCACGATTGCCGTAGATAATGCTGCGTGCAAACGTCACGTCGCCGAGCTTGCCTTGCTTGATGAACTCGGCAGCCGCTTTGAGTCCGCCGATCGATCGTCGTTGTGTTCCCACCTGACAGATCCGGCCCGTTGCCTCCACGGCGTCGATCATGCGTCGGCCCTCGACAACGTTGTGGCTCACCGGCTTCTCGACATACACATCTTTCCCGGCTTGCATCGCCCAGATCGCCGCGAGTGCGTGCCAGTGATTGGGAGCGGCGACAGACACCGTGTCGACCGACTTGTCGTCAAAGATGTGGCGGAGATCTTGAACGGCTTGCGGTCGTTTGCCCTGCTGTTTCTCGACCGTTGCGGCCAACTCGTTGGCCAACGCCTCGTCGGGATCGCAGACATACGCGACTTCGACTCCGTCCTGTTGGCCAAACTCGGCCGCATGCACCTTGCCGCGAATGCGACAGCCGATGACCGCATGTCGAATCGTGTTGTTGGCTGCTTTCTCAGTGTTGTCTTCGGCCATTAGCAACTGCGGTGTGGCAGCAGCGGCGGCGGTGGCAATCATCGACTCTTCGAAGAAACGGCGGCGGGTTACTCGTGTCATGATAGGCTCCATGCAAAGTTTGTTTATTCGGAGGTGATTTCAAAATCGACTTGTACGGGACGGTGGTCTGAGGCCATTGCTTCATCGAGGACGGCTACGTTGGTCACACGAAAATGCGGAGCGGCCCGGTAAAAAATGTAATCGATCCGCGATTTCGGATTGATCGACGGGGCTGAGGGGGCAGGCGGGTTGTCGGTCGCGTTGGTCCACTGCTCGAGCAAGATCTGAATCGGTTCGGCATCTGGCGTCGCGTTCATGTCGCCGGCCAGGATCGTTGGGATCGCGGTATCAGTGCCGGCGAACAGTGAGTTAATCGCTTTTGCTTCGGCGACTCGGTCTTCAGGGACGTTGTGCTGAAAGTGCGTACTGATGAATCGCAGCGGCTTGTCGTTCGGTCCGCGAACCGTGACCGCGATCGCGGCTCGCGGGTAGGTCACGAGTTCTGGCGTGCTCTCCGTATATGGCAGTGGCTGAATCAAGACGTCGATAACCGGGAATCGCGTCAGCACCGCATTTCCAAAGAGCCCGCCTTCGTAGTGCTGAGTCGGGCCGAAATGCACGGTCAATCCAGTCAACTCACCGAGCAGTTGGGCTTCATGAATTCGCCCCGATCGCTTCACACCGACATCAACTTCCTGCAAGGCCACAAGATCTGGCTTCGAGCGGTTAATGACCGCAGCCAGACGTTCAATGTCGTACACGCCGTCCATGCCTTGGCCATAATGAATGTTGTAACACAGCACTCGCAGCTTGACAGGCTCGTCCGCAGCAGAAGCCGTCACGAATAAGCCCACGAGTAGGAGAGGCGTCACAAGTCGCCGTATGGAATCTGCCAGTGATCGTTTGTGTTGCAATCGCATGGTTGTGTGTCCGTTGAGAATGTGATGCAGTTTGCGCCGGCAATCTTCGGGATGCCCGTTACGTCAAGTATTTATTGAACGTATTTCGCGTCCGCTCCCACATGGCAGCGGACAGCACGTGGCCGGTATTCGGTTCGATAAAGTAAGTGAATCGATCGGCGGCATTGGCCTTGGCGTACGCCGCAGCAATCTTTTCAACACCCGCTCGCGCCTCTTCGATAGGCGATCCGCCGTCGGTTTCACCCAAGTTCAGATGCAAGGCTCGCGGAGCGATTAATGCCGCAATATCAGGAGTATCGCCAAACTGATGAAGGCCCGGAATGAAGTTCGGAAAACAGTGCAATAGTTTCGTACGATGGATCGCCTCGTAGGTCGGCAGGCAGCAATTCCCCACCAAACATTTCAGCCGCGGCTCCCACGGTCCGACCAGCCAGGTGTGCGTCGAACCCATCGAATGCCCGTAACAACCCAGACGCTCGGCATCGACTTCCTGGCGCGATGCGAGGTAATCGACCGCTCGCCGCATATCGAGGATGTTTTTCCAAGCCATACAACGACCAGCAACGACTTGACGCAAGAATTCAAAACGTTCGTAGTTGCCGCCTTTGAGCTTGCCTTCGGGATCTTGTCGCTCCTCAAAGCACAGGGCATCGGGGCAAAGCACGACATAACCAAGTTTCACCAACGCGACACCGGTATGATGCATCGGATCGCCCGCGAGCCCCGCTGGTTCCGTCTTACCGAGATGCCATTGCCCGGCATGTTGATGCCAAATCGCGATCGCCGCTGCCTTACTGGTCGCGGTCACGCTATCGGGTACGAGCAGGATCGCCGGAACTCGATCTTCGGGCTCGACCGCATAGTCTACCCACTGCAATCGATAACCTTCCTTCTGTTCTTCACGAATCAGTCGCGGCTGCAAGTCGCAAGGTTCCGGCCAGGGACCACCCAAACATTCCAGCAGCTTGGATTTGAAATCGTCCGTGGCCAGCAGTTCTGACTCGTTCGTTTGGGCGAGTGTCATCGAGGTTGTTCCCAGAGCCGACATCCCCGCGGCGATGGCGGATGATTTCAGAAAGCCTCGTCGATCAGCCGGCATCGGTCGAATACCTCGGTGTCTCATAATGGTGGCGGGCAACATGGGGCGGGTTGAACAACTTATGATCATAGCTGCGTTGTGGCCTCCAACGCAAATGGAGCAGCCAGAACGTCAGATTGTTTCGATCGTAACGCTGGCACGTCGGCTTGACACGTCGCGGCAACCGTGAACTGACAATTCGCGGTATACTATGCTTTCAAACAACTCACCACGAACATCGAGTGAACCAGTGCAGAATAACGTCATCCAGCTTCTTGTTGCCTTGCTCCAGATCTACTCGTTCGTTCTACTGGCGCGTATCGTCCTTTCATGGATTCCTAATGTCGATCGATCGAATCAGATCGTCCAATTACTATATCAGCTGACTGAGCCGGTATTGGAGCCCGTCCGACGAACCATCCCACCGCTGGGCATGATCGACCTTTCGCCCATCATCGTATTCATTGGGCTGCGGATTCTGCAAAGCGTCTTGACGGGGATGGCCAGCGATTAAGGGGGCGGCGAGTAACAGCCGCCAATCCGATAACCCAGAAGTTCAAACGATCATTGCCCTATTCGAGGCTGGCTCGACGTTCACTCACGTTCCGGTCTGCGTGCTTGTCAAGCTGCCCAAGGCGACCCTCTACACCGAAGTGCTTTCAATGGTAAACTTCGTTTCCATTGCTCCGATTGCTACCGGCTGGAGCGATCAGTTGCCGGGTGGGATTCGCACCCACCGAAAACCGCCGTCTTTGCACGGCGCACTAGATAATCCAGATTAGCTGTAACATTAACGGCACGAACGACAAGGTTCGTCGTCACGGTTGATGCCACCAAGCTCGGATAGGATCTGTTGAAAGCTCAATCCTTATGAAGATCGCCAAGATCGAAGCGTTTGTCTGCCACGCGAGGATGCGGAATTGGGTGTTCGTAAAAGTGGTCACCGACCAGCCGGGGCTTTACGGATGGGGGGAGGCGACGCTTGAATGGCACACGCGATCCGTGGTCGGGGCGATCGAAGACGTATCGGAGCTGATCGTCGGCGAAGATCCTCGTCGGATCGAGCACCTCTGGCAGATGATGTTTCGGCAACACTTCTGGCACGGGAGCGGGATTGTTCGTTCGACGGCCATCTCGGGCATCGATATCGCCTTGTGGGATATCGCCGGAAAGATCGCGGGCATTCCCTGCTCGCAACTGTGGGGTGGACCCGTCCGTGATTATGTCCGGACGTACTGCCACCTGGGCGGCGGCAAGATGGAAGATTTCTACGAGACAACGGTTGAAGATGCGAAAGCCTTCGGTGATCTAGCTCGTCAAGCGGTCGAAGATGGATTCACTGCGTTCAAGAGCATGGCAGTTCCACCGACGATGCCGATCGAAGGCCTGCGGCCGATTCGGTTGGCCGAAGCCGCAGTCGCAGCGATGCGTGACGCCGTCGGTGACGAGATCGACATCATGGTCGATTGCCACGCGCGGCCTTCGCCAGCGATGGGATTGAAGTTCGGCCAGGCACTCGATC
>CAUJKL010000282.1 GCA_963204995.1 Planctomycetota bacterium
TCGCGCTTGGAATGTCAACACATGCACAGGTTCTCAGACTCCGCCGTGTCCGTCGATTCCTCGCCAATATTGGAATCGCCGATGTGGCCTTCTCCCGGTCAGAACTAGATCGGCACACGGAAGTGATGATTTCGGAGCCGGGTATCCTCTGGGTGGGCTGGCCTGCGTTTCCTCTTGCCGATGCCACACCCGCGACATTACCATCGCCAGCGTACGGTTTGAGGCCAGAGCAACTGGCTAAGTTTTCCCTGTAGGACTCTTTCATTCCCAATTCCAAGCCGGTTTTATCCCGGCGCTTTCTCGGACTCCTTTTCACGTTCCGCGTTGCGAGACAAGTGCCGAAGTGAGGTTTGCACCGGACACTTCCCGTACAGCGTGGCATGCAATGGTTCCCAATAACGATGCCGAGCCGAAGTTATCCCAATAACTGGCTGGCGGTGCTGCTTGATTGTAGGATGGTTCAGACCTATTAGGAGATCACCATGAGTCAGCAGATTGATTTTGCCGCGGCCCTCGATGCTGCCGAACAACTCGACCCAGACGCTCAGGCCGAACTTGTCGCGGTCTTGAGCCGCCGTTTGGCCGAACGCGGGCGAGAACGCCTCGCGACCGTCGTGGCGCAGGCGCGGCACGAATTCGCCACCGGGCAGTGCCAACCCATGACGGCCGCGGAGATCGTCCGCGAGGCACGGTCGTGAATCGCACGCTGCTACGCTCGCCAGCGTTCGCGCGCGACCTGCGGAACTGGTTGAAATCGCGTCCTGATGCAGCGGCCTCCATTGAGTCGACGTTGCAGCAGATGGCAGTCGATGTGGCGCATCCTTCGTTGCGGACACACAAGTTGCGTGGCCCCTTGTCGGGTTGCTAGGCGTGCAGTGCGGGCTACGATTTGCGAGTGGTGTTTGAATACACGCAACATGAGGGAGCGGAAGCAATTCTATTGTTGGCCCTGGGCACACACGATCAAGTCTATTGAGAACGAAGGAGATCCGATCATGGTCAAGACAGCCAGTACGATGTTACCGCTGGGAACAAGGGCACCCAACTTCTCCTTGGTGAACGAAGAAAGCGGACATTCTACTTTTACGTCGTTCAATGGTTGTGTCGAATCTCTTCAGTGCGGTGGTCCGGCGTTCCGCGACATCGAACGCAGTGGGCCGTCCGCTCAAAGGGGACAGGCACCAGGTCATCCGTTGCGGTTTGCGCCGTACGAAGCTGTGGAGTTGTTGGACGGTGAGCGGTATCGGTGTGGTTTGGGTGTGGGCCGTTAAGAGCTTCGCCTCGCGAGACAAGTGCCGAAGCGAGGTCTGCATCGGACACTTTCCGTGCAGGATGCCGTGCAATCGTTTCCAATGACGATGCTGAGCCGAAGTAATTCCGATAACCGCCTGGCAGCATCCTTTGATTGTAGAATGGTTCAGATGCAAGCGAACCAAGTTGTGTTTGCCGGGAGTAAAATGATGAAGGCGACATTCGATCAAGGCGGTCGAATGGAATTGCCCGCGGTCGTTCAAGTGGAATTCGGAGAGGTTGTGAAAAAAATCGTGGGATAGGCTTCCAGCCTGTCATTATCCCCGTATTTCTGACAGGCTGGAAGCCTATCCCACCCAATAAAATCACAGCCTCGGAGTGAAGCCGGGAGATGAACTGAGCTTCGAATCGCTAGAAGGCGCGTGGGTCATACGACTGGTTGCCAAAGCTGGTGACCCGAATGTTTCGGTAGCCGCTGATGACGATCTGAATTGGCCGGCGTTGGAGTATGAATCCATGTCACCAAGTCGCGTGGGCGAGGCGACCGTGGAATTCGTACATCGTGGACGGCTAAGACCGATGCCAATCGAGTTGGATTAGTCATGACAGCATTTTGGTTCTCGATCACCGAGCCAACACTTCATCAAGGTGATTTGCTGCCGGACTGCTCGATTCCGGACTTCACGGAACTGTTCGGAGTTTCAACCGGCCAGTCTAACACGATCGATACCGATCAGGCGAATGAGCTGCAAGTTGCGAACGCCACCGCAACGCCGACCACTGCCGCGCCGGTTACACGTCTGGAATTGTGACAATCAGAGACGTCAACCGCCGAAGCGTCCGCTGACATTCACGCGGCATCGAGTGCCGCCGTAGCAACGCCCACGAAATAACTTCCTCTTTCAATCACGGTCCAAGAGCCAGGGAATGTCCCTGGCTTTCCCCAGGGGATTGTTACGTTCGCTGCTATAAACCGTGCCAATGTCCCGAAGATGCCACTGGCTTGTCCGGTGGTGCCTCACGCTTCTCGCTCGCAACCGTCGCTGCCCCCGGTAACGATCGTAACCAACCACGGGACAAGCCCGCGGCATTTGATGTTCAATCGGCCATGCTGTAGCAGTGAACGTAATCATGCACCGGGCGAGCCGGTGGCATTTGATGCGTTGTAAACACGTCGAACTTAACGAACTCGCACAAATGAGGAAGTTATTTCGTGAGCGTTGCTACCGCGAATGAAAACTCTGGCTGAGCGAGTTGCGGTGATGTGAGTGACAGTCGGATGGTGCTGTAACCTACTCGTCTTCATCTCGCCGCCTGCGATTCAACAACAATGCTGCGGCCAGCAAAGCCGGCAAGGAAGCTGCGCGAATCGGTTCTGCATCGGAGTTTTCGGAAATCGCTGCCGCTTGTTCGGCGGGCGGGGTGGCATCAGTTGCTCGAACCTCGGTCGTGTTGTCGGAGTGAGTGAACTCGTTCGCCGTCAGTTCCGATTCAGGCATGCCATTCCGCGGCGAGGTGGCAATCTCGAACACCTGGAACATGCCAACACCGGTGTCCATGCGAACTCGCTCAGACATCTCGCGGGGCAATGCGGAGTGACTGCCAGGCTGTTGCGGCAATTGGCCGATGTTGTGCGATGCGGCAGCGATCAACTCAATCATCCCACCTTCGTCGCCGTCCGTAGCGGTGTCTGCATCAACAACTTGAGTTGGAGAATCGGCTTCGCTCACCTCGTGATCGAGCGGTCGCGTAGCTCGCGTCACAGCACGCAACTCGATATCATCGCTGAACTCAAGCCAGAACGAGCTGCCCGAATGCCTTGATGTTTCGTGCCACCAAGCATCATCGCCTGGCAGGTGACTGGAAATCGCTCGCCGCACGGCTTTTGGTTGATCCGCTCGATCGAGTTCGAGTTCCGCCAGAATGCCATCGGAGTGCTGCAACTTAATTGTAGGCGAACTATCCGCTAGCCCACTTGCTGCGAAACCCGTTGTGGACTCGTAAAGCCAAGCATTCATCGGAGACGAAGATGATTCTTGACGATTGTTTAACTGCCGCGTCAGAAGCACAACTTGTTCCTTGCTGATCGCGAACGGTTGTTGAATCGCCAGCCTGTCATACAGGTCGCTAGACTGCTGGGAGGGCAGTTCGATGAGACCGTCGGCAAGTTGCTTTGACGAGACATCCGCAACTCGCGAGACGGTTGCCGGTGGTTGAGCGAGCGAACTTAAATCGTCCCGGATGTGCGTGGCACGGGATATTATCAATTGAGGTCGATCATCGGGAACAGCGTTCGAGAGCTCGTGACGAAACGAGCCGCTAAGTGTCTCGAAGACTCGATTGTGGGCCGCAGTGCTCAATTCCCTTCGATCAGCACCGAAGTCGACGAAGCCGTTGTCGCTCGACGGATCGGAGAACTGCTGACTTCGATCACTAATAATGCTTGGGGTCAATTGCTCGAACTGTCCTTCTGCATCCCCGTGATCACGTCGTTCCAGCAGCTCCGATCGGTCTGCGTTGTCCACCACCCGCGTGGAGAATTCGGCTGTCTCAAAGGGCGTGGGGAAAGTTCGCATTCCACCGAACGTGTCGAACTCGGGGTGTGCATCCATTCCGTCCGCGATGTTATCGAGCGAGCGACTTTCGAATGCTTCGCGAGTAGGAAGATCGTGAGCTTCCAACGCTGCTGCAATGAAAGCTGGCCGATCTCTGAACTCGAAGCGATTCTCGAATCCGGCATCGAGTTCGATGGCAGTGGCGAGCAAATTCGTCGCCGACAATACGGTGCGCGACTCGAGCCGTTCGATGCTCAGTCGTAATCGTGTCGCCGCGTTCTGGCGTCGTTTTGATGATTTGGCCATAGTCGTCTTAAGCGTTCGATGCCTGGCGGCCGTCAATTGCGGGCCAGTCGGGCAAAGTCTTTGTGATTCTTCAGCGAAGCAAACGCCTCGTTGTTTTGCAGTTCGGCTGGCAGTCGGAATCCTGCGGCAACCGCCAGCTGTAGTGTCTCGATCGCCAAGTCCTCGCACTGATTTGCCGTCAGCTCCGCCTCATCCTTCGTTTGCAAGGCGGACCCGGCTAGTGCAAGTTCTTCTGCAACCGCGAACAGATGCTGGGGGTCGTTCGGCCACAGTGCCCGCCGGGCCAGCGCGGATCGTGCCGCCTGATCGGGATGGCCCAACTGCCGCAAAACTCGGCCATAGTTGAAATAGTGCTTGCTCAGGAACGATCGATAACGCGACACCTCGACCGCTCCCGAAAACGCGACGCGTTGATGTTCGACGGCATGCTTGTAGGCGACTGCTGCGTCCTCGATGCGTCGCAATTCCTCGAGCACGATGCCCAGATTGTTGTACACGCCTCCCAAGCTGCTTTGCAGGTCGAGGTCGTCCGGGTATTGAGCGACGAGTGCGTTCTGTAAATCTAATCCTTGCATGAACGATCGCTCGGCTTCGGTCGACGAACCGAGACGGCTCTGCATGAGGCCGCGATTGTTGTAGCTTACGGCGAGATCGCGGCGATAGCCCTTCTGATTCGGCGCGGCGGCAGGCTGTGCGGGCGGGGGGCGTTTGGTGGTTGACCGATGCAAACCCGTGCTCAGGTACGGGCCTAATACCAGCTAGGCTAGAACACCCAGCAATCTGGGTTGAAGTAGCGTCCTACAAAATGGAAATGCTCCCCCGCTCTCTTCTGCATCCGGGAAAATTCATCTTGACCCATCTCCTACCCAAGTAGTAGAACTCTCCTACTCGAATAGGAGGCGAGCCGCGAATGGGAAAGAAGGAGCACTTGGCCGAGCTGCAACTGGCCATCATGCACGCGTTGTGGGAACGGGGCGAGGCCACCGTGGCGGAGGTGCGAGAGTCGCTGGCCCCCGAGCGGCCACTCGCCTATACGACCGTCGGCACGATGCTGGCCAAACTGGAAGAGAAGGGGCAAGTCGCACATCGCAGCGATGGTCGCGTGAATGTATACCGACCACTTCTACGCCAAGACCAAGTCAGCCGTTCGATGGTCACCGACCTGGTCGATCGGCTCTTCAATGGCGATGTAACGCAAATGGTTTGCCACTTGCTGGATGGCAGCGAGGTTACACCCGAGAGCTTGGCCGAATTGAAGCGGCTGATCCGTCAAAAGGAGAAGGAGCTCAAGGATGTATGACTTCGGTTCGCTCTCGAATGCCGTCTTCGCTTTCGTGGCGACGTACTTCGTGCATTCCACGCTGCTGCTCGCGATGTGCTGGCTGATAATTACGCTGGCACGCCCGAAGAGTCATTTTCTCGCGGAACGCCTGTGGAAGCTGGCAACGGTTTTGGGCATCTTGACGGCGCTCGCCCAATTGGTCGTCGGCTCCAATGTTTTTCCCTTCGTCACGCAATCGCCGACGGAGAGTGTCGGCGCGTCGGCGGAATCGATCGCCCAAGGCCAGCGACTTAGCGACGTGCCAGAAGATTACGCCACCTTCGAAGTGAATGCAGGGCCGGCTCTGGAGCCTTTCGAATCGGGCGTCGAAAGCGAAGATGTGCCCGTCCTTACTGGGAACAATCAGCTGGTGGAAAGTACAGCCGAGTCGCTTCCATTCGACGCTCGCATCGATATGAACGAGCCGATGGTCGCTTTAGCAGAAGAACTTGATCCGATTGCTCTCGACGGCGAACTCAATGCACAAGCTAACGAAGAACTGCTCGCGTTGAAGCCGGAACAGGACGTGCGAATCTGGCTGCCAACCATTGTACGCTGTTGCGCGATGGCCTTGGTGTGTGCTTTCGTCTCAGGTGGGCTGCTGCTGATCGTGCAAGCGACGAGATTGAGTCTCCGGTTCGGCGGAGCGCGAGTCTTGAAGACGGGCACCGCTCGTACCTCGCTCGACCACTTTTTGAAACGGCATAACATTCGTGGACGTATCCGCTTGCTGGCATCCAATAAGCAGTGCGAGCCGATCGCTTACGGCTTGTTCCGATGGACGATCGTCTTACCGGAAGGAGCGGAAGATCGACTTGAACACAACGAGTTAAAGGCGTTGCTGGCGCATGAAGTCGCACACTTAGTGCGAGGTGATGTGCGTTGGCTGTGGATTGGACGCGTGTTGTGTACCTGCTGCGCCTTTCAGCCGTTGAACATTCTGGCTCGCCGACATTGGCAGCAGGCGGCCGAGTATTTGTGCGACGACTGGGCTCTGGAACGTGGCATTCGGCCGCTGTCACTGGCTCGCTGCCTGACACGAGTGGCCGAATGGCGACTTGGCGTCGAGTCAGCGCAGATCGGCTTAGCCGCTGGCGGGGAAAAGGCAACGCTGGTCCAACGTGTCAAGCGTCTGGTCGAGGAACAGCCGCAGCGTGACGCGTGGAAAACGCCTTGGCGTCGCAAAGCGCTGACCATGAGTGCTGCCGTAACCGTCATCGTGCTTGTGGGATTCACGCCTCGCATCGCGCTACCGCTGACGTTTGTCGAGGAACGCGCAGCTAATGCGAATGCCAATCCTCGCGAAGCTTCGATCGAAGAGCTGGCGGTGAGCGATTGGCACACGTTAGAAGTAGAGCTCTTGCAACTCGAAGCTGACTTAAACCGAGTCGAGCAGCTAAGAGTCGCCGTTAGCTCACCGACCGAAGTCGCTGCGCGGTTTCGGGAACTAAACCTCCGAGCCGCGTTGCTGCGTGCTCGCCGTGAATACATTGCATCGTTACTTGAAAAGGAGTCGCAACGATGAAAACGTTTCGTCATGTA